>JBDSKU010000022.1:0-6517 GCA_039916745.1 Nitrospiraceae bacterium | reverse complement strand
CCGCATCGTTTCCCGCGGCCCATGCATCTTCCAATAGTCGGCAATGTTCTGTTCCTTCAAGAGCCGACGAACCCGTTCTTCACCGGCATTGTATGAGGCCATGGCCATGAACCAATCATTGTGCTTGAAATCTTTCAGGTAGCGCAAATACTTCACCGCCGCTTCCGTCGACATTTCTAAATTGCGGCGATCATCGCGGACCTCGTCGCTCTTGAGACTATAACGTCGCCCGGTAGAGGGAATGAACTGCCAGGGCCCGGACGCTTTCGCCTTTGAATAGGCGGCGGCCACACACTTGCTCTCGACGAGCAGCATATACTTGAGATCATCCGGGAGGCCGGCATCCGCCAACTGCTTTTCGGCTGGGGGAAAACAGCGTCCGGTTCGTTTGGCCAGGATGATACTTTCCCCCTGGTCTTCTAAGAACTGATAGAACTCGTACTCAATGCGTTCACGCACCTGCCAGTTATCGAGCGGGACCGGCATACCTGCAAAGGTCAGCTTGTCAGGCAACTTGAATGAACTGAGGAAGTAGCGCGCTACTCCTTCTCGCTTAAGTTCCGGCAGGATGACCAGGCGACCCTCTGGCTCATCTGGATTTTCGAGGGGATCGAGCGGCATAGGGTCATGCTCGGGCTCTCCCTTCGCTCCAGATCGAGGTGTACTGTCTTTGACTTCAGGATGTTCCGGTTGCGGTTGCGCTCCTGTCGGAATCGGAAGCATGACGGCTATCCACAACCCGCTGAACAGCAATGCCCGCTGAAGCCACGTCCTCATGCCAATCCTGCCTCCTCGATACGGTGAACGATCCTATGTCGAGTGCGTATGCTAACAGCACGGCTTGGGACCGGCAAGCATGATCGACTTTCGGATTCGTGTTAGACTCTCTCGGTCTATGCGTGCACTGACTCTCCTCAACGATCGCATCACCCACTGTACCGCCTGTCCACGGCTCGTCACCTATCGGGAAGCCGTCGCATCAGAAAAACGAAAACAGTTTGAGGGCTGGACCTATTGGGGACGTCCGGTCCCTGGATTCGGGGATGCGCAGGCCCGCCTCTATATACTTGGGCTCGCCCCGGCGGCGCATGGCGGGAACCGAACCGGACGGGTCTTCACCGGCGATCGCAGCGGAGACTGGCTTTACGACGCCTTGCACCGATTCGGGTTTGCAAACCAGCCCGGCTCTCATCACCGGGACGATGGGCTCACACTCTCAGATTGTTATATTGGCGCTACCGTCCGTTGTGCGCCACCCGACAATAAACCGACGCCACAAGAATTCACGGCTTGCCGTCCCTATCTGAGGGAGGAACTCCGATTGTTAGGAAAGATCCGAGTGGTGGTCGCACTGGGCAAGATTGCGTTCGATCACTACTTGAGGGCCTGCCGCGATGAGGGAATGACATTGCCCTCGCCACTCCCGAAATTTTCCCATGGAATCGTCCAGGTTCTTCCATGGGGCGTAACGCTGATCGGCTCGTACCATCCAAGCCAGCAAAACACCTTCACCGGGCTCTTGACCAGACCGATGTTTCACCATATCTTCTCAACGGCTCGCCAACGACTCACGGAATCAACAGGCGCACAAACCGGCAAGTCGTAAGCTGTGTTCTCCGCTTGCACTCAGCAGGATGCTCAAAATGGCCGTCCAGCACGGCCGCAGCCGATGAAAGCACCGGAGGCGTAGCCCCCGGTTATGTTGAGGATGCTTTCGAGGCGAGAACGATGCTGGCGGACTTTTTCAGCATCCTGCTAGACGTTACTTCTTCGCTTGGGCTTCCCAATCCGCCAAGAACTTCTTGAGCCCGATATCGGTCAAGGGATGCTTCACCATCTGCTGAAAGATGGAAAAGGGCATCGTGCAGATATGCCCCCCAACCAGCGCAGCCTCAACCACATGCTGAGGATGGCGCACACTGGCCACCAGCACCTGGGTCTTATAATCGTAATTGCGGTAGATGGTCAGGATCTGACGGATCAGCTCCATTCCGTTTGAACTGATGTCGTCAAGCCGACCGATGAAAGGGGACACACACCAGGCACCGGCTTTTGCGGCGAGGAGCGCCTGGGTTGGGGAGAAACACAATGTGACATTTACCTTAATCCCCTCGGCCGCCAATCGTTTGGTGGCCTTCAGCCCCTCCGCAATCAGCGGCACCTTCACCACGATATTCTTATGGATCTTTGCGAGTTCTTTCCCTTCCTTCACCATGGCATCGGCTTCGAGGCTGACGACTTCTGCGCTGATCGGCCCATCCACGATGTTGCAGATCTCAATCAGCATTTCCTTGAAGCTGCGGCCTTCCTTGGCCACGAGCGAGGGGTTCGTGGTCACTCCATCGAGCAGTCCTAGGCTGGCCGCCTCCTGGATTTCTTTGACGTTGGCGGTATCAAGAAAGAATTTCATGGGCTTGTCCTTTCGTATCGGAATGTGAGAGCCATTGTCTCACATCGTGATCGGTTATTTCAGGCAGAACTCGAACGGTGGCTTGATACCCCGCCCAATCACCTCGTTTGACAGGTTTCTACCTGACAGTTAAGATTCGATCGTCAACCGCCTGCCACGTCATACGTTGGCTACAGTATACGACGAGGAGACCTCCTATGAGACGATCTGCCTGGCTATTAGCGATGTGCCTGCTCCTGACTGCCTGCGGCGGGAGCAATCCCTATCTTGAACAGTCTCTCAAACCGGCTGAGCTTCAAGGAAAAGACAAGGCCTGGTTTGAAAAAAACTGGGGAGCGCCCAGCGGCAAGGCCCCCAGGTTTTTTGGCGGAGAAACATGGACCTACTATCGCATCGCCGGCGGAAAGTCTGGTCTGCCCCTCTTTAACTTCTCGCCCAATCAATGCCAGATCACGCTCAAGTTTGACAAGGAAGAAAAACTCTCCGACTACGACTATTCAGGCTGTTAACCGGCGAGCTGTTCCTGAAACTTGTGCGCACAGGTTCGGCTACAAAAGTAATAGGTCTGTCCTCCAATGTCTTCCGTGATCGCCTCTCCCCTTGGAACAAACACCCGGCACACAGGATCCTGCACCATGTGGTTCTTGCCGGGAGGAAGCTGCTCTGGCTGACCCTGGTTTTTGAACTCTCGAAGAGCCCGCCGGAGAAGAAAATATAGTACGGTGAGGAGGCCGAGAATGAGGATAATTCTATACATAGTGGTGGTCTCTTCGTGAGGCCACAATCCTATGGGACAGCAGCACCACTGTCAAGGACTCCATAACCGGCTCTAGTTGAGAAACCAACAGATTCCCCACTCCGACCATTCGCTCAAACGGCCCATCCTTACCAGGGCGAAAGGGCCTATTTGGCCAGAAGACCCAGTACTTCAGATGGATATGCTTCCATTTCATAGAATGGTAGAGTGCCGACATGACGACTTGCGATAAATGCCGCGGGGCAATGTTACCGGAACGGGCAGTGGATCTGAACGCAGGACTTGCGATCACAGTGTATGCATGTTTGAACTGTGGTCGTCGGAAATCAGCGGGCCAGGAACCTCTGCCTATTACCGCACGACATTAATCCGCGCTATGACAGAATCGAAACCGCTCACGTACGACGAGCATACGGCAGCTGAAGCTGCCTTTCGTGGGACTCCGCTCAATCCTGATTGGACGGACTCAGCCCAGGAAATTTATGCCCGTCTATCTGCGGCTGTTGCCAAGCGAAACGCCACTGATCTCAGGCCCACAAGCACGTGGGACCTGGAACAGGTCTGCCGGTAATTCGTGACGCCCCCCTTTTGCCTGCGAACCAATTCATCCAACCCCTGATTCATACGAATTCAGCACGTCAGACGCAGACTTCTCAGATTTCCTGAAGTTAATGATGCGTCAGCTCTTATAGGCTCACGGTATTCCAGACGGCAAACCAGGCAGGGAAGAGCGGCTACCGAAGACTCAGCACATCCATCATGTCGTAGAGGCCTGGCGGCTGCCGAACCACCCACTGCGCAGCCCGCAAGGCGCCCCCTGCAAAGGTATCCCGGCTGCTCGCTCGATGTGTGACTTCGATGCGCTCCCCCATCCCGCCAAAGAGAATCGTATGGTCGCCGACGATATCGCCGGCACGGATCGTTTGAATTCCGATCTCGCCTTTTTTCCGTTCCCCGATGAGGCCTTTTCTGGCATAGACGCCGACCTGGTCGAGGTCGCGATTCACAGCATTCGCCAAGACTTCCGCAATCTTGAGCGCCGTGCCGCTTGGCGCATCTTTTTTTAGACGGTGATGAGCCTCGATCACTTCGATATCGTATTCATCTCCCAGCGTCTTTGCCATCTCGCCGATGACCTTATAGATCAGATTGACTCCCACGCTCATGTTGGGCGACATCACGCATGGAACCTGGCTGACGAGCATCTTCAGCTCCTCGAGCTGGGAAGGAGAAAACCCTGTCGTGCCGATCACCATGGCCCGCCGATGTTGAGCCACCGTGCGTAAATGGTGCAACGTGGCTTCAGGGGAAGAGAAATCGACGACCACTTCGCCTCGACTCAGAAGTGCGGCCAGATCGCCGGTAATCGGAACGTCCGCACGGCCGCAGCCTGCTGTCTCTCCGGCATCGGCGCCCAATGCGCCATGGCCCTTTCCTTCAAGCGCACCGGCAAGGGTCAAAATATTTGAATCTTTAATCAGCGCAACCAGCCGACAGCCCATGCGCCCGGCAGCCCCTGCCACAATCACGTTCGTCATAGAATTATTACCTCTACCGGGGCGATCCCGGCTCAATAAGGCCTGCAACCTGCAAGGCTTGCGTCAATTGGTTCTTCGTGTCAGTCGCCATCTCACAGAGCGGCAAACGTAACTCCGGATCGATTTTCCCCATCATACCCAACGCCGTTTTCACCGGAATCGGATTAGTCTCGTAAAAAAGAGCGTTGAAGAGCGGCGACAAGAAAAAATGAATCCGCCGGGCCTCCTCGATACGCCCGCTCATGAAAGCCCTGACCATATCAGCCATCTCTGACGGGGCAACATTCGAAGCCACACTGATGACCCCTTTCCCTCCCACCGCCATCATGGGCAATGTCAGGGAATCATCTCCTGCCAGAACGGTCAATCGCTCACCACACGTACTCACGATCTCAGAAGCCTGTATGACCGACCCACTCCCCTCCTTGATCCCGACGATGCTCTGTAGTCCACAGAGCCGTGCCACTGTAGAGGGCAGCATGTTGACGCCGGTCCTCCCGGGGATGTTGTACAGAACCTGGGGAAGATCCACGGACTCTGCGATCAACTTGTAATGGCGGTACAATCCCTCTTGTGTCGGCTTGTTGTAGTACGGCGTAATGATCAGCGCCCCGTCGGCGCCTGCCTCTTTTGCGTGCTTCGTGAGGGACACCGCTTCTGCCGTGCTATTCGAGCCGGTCCCGGCAATCACGGGAACCCGTCGATTGACGACCTCGACGGTCAATTCGACCACGCGATGATGTTCCTGGTGCGAGAGGGTCGCCGATTCTCCAGTGGTGCCGCAGGGCACAATCCCGTTCGTCCCCTTGGCAATTTGCCATTCGATGAGATCGCCGAAGGCCCGTTCGTCGACCTTGCCATTCCTGAACGGGGTCACGATGGCAATCAATGCGCCTGTAAACATGCTGACTCCTTCGCCAAAAATGCGTCGTTCCTGTCCGCTCCTCAGTCGAGAAATGCTGGAATCGTTTCGCCCTTGACCAAATCCTCGTAGGTCTCTCTGGTCTTGATGACGTGGATCTCACCATCTTTGATCAAGACTTCCGGCACCCGTGGACGTGAATTGTAGTTGGAGGCCATCACAAAGCCATAGGCCCCCGCACTCATCACCGCCAGCATGTCACCCGGATTGACCTCCGGCAGAGACCGGTCCTTCGCCAGGAAATCACCCGACTCACAGACCGGACCGACGACATCCACATTGTGCTTGGGCCGCTTGAGTACCGCCTCTAAGACGGGGCGAATTTCGTGATAGGCCCCATAGAGGCTCGGCCTGATCAAATCGTTCATCGCCGCATCGACGATAATGAACCGTTTCGCCTCGCCGTCTTTCCGATACAGGACCTTCGTCACGAGAATGCCGGCATTACCGACGATGACGCGGCCCGGCTCCATAATGAGGGTGACGCCCAAATCTTTCAGCAGGGGCGACACGGCATTTGCTAAATCTTGTGGCAACGGGGGCGTTTCGTCCGAGTAAGTAATGCCGAGACCACCGCCGATATTGACATACCGGATGTTGATACCCTGAGCCTTCAAGGCTCCGACCAGCGTCACGACCTTCTTCACGGCCTCGACAAACGGCGTGACCTCAGTCAACTGCGAGCCGATATGTTTATGCACTCCGACGACATCGATGTTGGCGAGTGAGGCGGCCAGCGTGAACTCTTCGAGCGCCCGGTCGGCGGCGATCCCAAACTTGCTCTTCTTGAGACCGGTCGAAATATAGGGATGTGTTTTGGGGTCGATGTCTGGATTGATCCGCAGAGCGACCCTCGCCTTGACTCCGACAGTAGACGCGACTTCATTGAT
>JBDSKU010000021.1:0-7225 GCA_039916745.1 Nitrospiraceae bacterium | reverse complement strand
CCGACGACCCTTCTTTTTTCTTGGGTGGCCGCTTCTCTGACGTCTTACTGCCTTTTCCTGATTCAACCTTCGCCATCTGGCGTCCTCACTCCTACTCGACTGAGTCGTTCGATTTTTTGCTGAACCGAACCCGCTTGCCATCTTCGAGCGTACGTACGCCCAGCCGGGTTGGTTTCTGTGTCACCGGACACAGATACATCACATTTGAGATCGCAAGAGGCGCTTCTCGCTCGAGAATGCCACCTTGCTTGACTTTCTGATTTGGCTTGGTGTGGCGCTTGATCATGTTCAGCTTTTCAACCACAACCTTGCCCACTCCCGGATCGACCGAGAGTACTTTGCCGGACTTGCCGCGATCGCGCCCAGAGATCACGACGACCACATCGCCCTTACGAATTCGACTTTTTGCCAACGCCTGCTTATTCATCCGGCCGTCACCACCCTCGTTAAAGCACTTCAGGAGCTAGAGAAATAATCTTCATGAACTTCTTCCAGCGCAGCTCACGCGCGATCGGCCCGAAGATACGCGTGCCAACCGGATCCCCATCTTTATTGATCAGTACACAGGCATTCCGATCGAACTTGATATAGGAACCATCCTCACGGCGCACCTCTTTCGTCGTTCTGACGACCACCGCGCGGCTGACATCGCCCTTCTTCACCGTGGCCGCAGGGATAGCCTCCTTGACCGCCACCACGACAATGTCTCCGAGAGACGCATATCGGCGCCTGGTGCCACCGAGCACATGAAAACACATGGCCTGTTTCGCGCCAGAGTTGTCGGCCACGTCCATGTATGTATAGCTTTGAATCATAGTGCCTGTTCCCTCTACCCTTCAAACGATCTCAGCCTAACTGCCCTGTCCCTTTTCCACGACCTCGATAACACGCATATGCTTATCTTTACTGATAGGCCTCGTCTCGACCATGCGTACGCGATCGCCGATCTTACATGCGTTGTCTTCATCGTGGGCCTTAAATTTCGTGACCCGACGCAGCACCTTCCGATAGAGCGGGTGTATGACCGATCGTTCAATCTCAACCACCACGGTCTTATCCATTTTATTGCTGACCACGCGGCCAACCCACTCACGCCGCTTGTTTGCTGACTCCGCCATCCTCAGGCCCCTTTCGCCGTGGTAGAAGTTGGTTCGACCTGCGCGAGCTCACGCTGAATCGTCTTGACCTGCGCGATCGACCGCTTTGTCTTTCGCAGCTGCATGGGGTTCTCCAACCGCCCGGTCCCCATCTGAAAACGAAGATTGAAAAGCTCCTGCGTAAGCTGCTGCGACTTCTCCGCAAGCTCAGGTGCCGTTAGTTGACGTAATTCCTTCAGATCCATGGATGCGCTCGCTCCCTACCCTTGTGTCCGATTCACTCGATATTAAAACTCGCCGCGAACAACGTATTTCGTGGCAATTGGCAACTTATGGGAAGCCAAGCGGAAGGCCTCCTTAGCAACTTCCGGCGTCACACCGTCCATCTCATACATAATACGACCAGGCTTCACGACGGCAACCCAATACTCTGGATTACCTTTCCCTTTACCCATTCGAGTTTCAGCCGGCTTCTTGGTAATCGGCTTATCGGGGAATATTCTCGTCCAGACTTGACCACCGCGCTTCACGCAACGAGTGATCGCGATACGCGCTGCCTCAATCTGCCGACTGGTGATCCAGCCAGGCTCGAGCGCCTGCAATCCAAACTCCCCGAGCGTAATCTGGCCTCCTCGATAGGCCTTGCCAGTCATACGCCCCTTCATCATTTTGCGAAACTTAACTTTCTTTGGTGCTAACACAATATCCTCATCAATTAGCCAAGTCTGCGTTCAAATGGCGATTCTTTTTTAATGGGCTGTAGCGGAAGAACTTCACCCTTGTAGATCCAAGTCTTGATTCCGATCTGCCCCATCGTCGTGTGAGCCTCAGCAAATCCATAATCGATGTCAGCCCTGAGCGTATGAAGTGGCACACGGCCCTCGCGATACCACTCAGAACGCGCAATTTCAGCTCCACCGAGACGGCCACCAACCATGATCTTGATACCCTGAGCACCAAGACGAAGTGCGGACTGCACACTACGCTTCATCGCCCGGCGAAAGGCAACACGCTTTTCTAACTGGGTGGCCACGTTCTCACAGACCAACTGGGCATCCAGCTCAGGTTTCTTGATTTCTTTTACGGTAATGTACACCTGCCCGGAGTAAGCCTTCTCCAACTCAGCCTTGAGCTTATCAACCTCAGCACCCTTACGACCGATGATAATACCAGGACGCGCCGTAGAAATGATCACACGCGTCTGGTCTCCGGATCGCTCGATCTCGATCTTGGCCACACCAGCATGAAAGAGACGCTGCTTGACCATTTTTCGAATCTTGATATCCTGATGGAGCAGCTTTGCATAGTCCTTGCTGGCGTACCACCGAGAGCTCCAGTTGACGTTGTATCCTAGTCGATACCCGATCGGATGTGTTTTGTGCCCCATAACTCCTTATGCCTCACTCAGCCAGAAAATGAATCGGTTCCCTTAGCCGTCGCTACCTATTGCTTCTCTTTAACATTTACCGTTGATACGACAACAGTAATGTGGCTCATGCGCTTCTGAATGGCATTCGCACGCCCTTGCGAGCGGGCACGAAAGCGCTTCAACGTCGGTCCGCAATCGACAAACGCCTTCGACACGACCATGGACTCACTGTCGCCCATCTCTTTTTGCTCCGCATTCGCGACGGCGGACCGCAGAAGCTTTTCGACGACCTTACAGGCCTGGCGAGGCGTATTGCGGAGGAGGGCCAATGCCATCGGAACCTGCTGCCCGCGGATCAAATCGATCACCGGGCGAGCTTTTCTCGGAGAGACACGGACAAATCTTAAAACTGCTTGTGCTTCAGCCATAACATTCCAATCCAATCGAGTTTGCCGAGACCGCGGTCTGACACCTACTTAAGAGCGACTGATTTCTCTGTCCTGGCATGCCCATGCCCCTTGAAGAACCTGGTCGGAGCAAACTCTCCAAGCTTGTGTCCAACCATGTTTTCAGTTACAAACACAGGAATAAACTTCTTCCCGTTATGAACCGCGAAGGTATGTCCGATCATGTCTGGAATGACGGTAGAGCGTCGTGACCAGGTTTTAATGATCTTCCGATCCTTGTTCTGATTCATCCGCTCCACTTTTTCAAGCAGATGATCGTCGACGAATGCGCCCTTACTTACAGACCTCGGCATCGCGTACTCCTACTTGCGGCGGGAAATAATGAACTTGTCCGTCGCCTTATTGTTCCTGGTCTTATATCCCTTGGTCGGGAGACCCCATGGGGAGACTGGATGGGGATTACCCTGTCCAGACTTTCCTTCGCCACCGCCATGCGGGTGATCGACAGGATTCATGACGACACCGCGCACATGAGGACGTCGCCCCTTCCATCTGGTCCGACCGGCCTTCCCAACACTAACATTCTCATGATCCGTATTGCCAACCTGCCCGACCGTCGCCATGCAGGTCGCAAGAATCCGACGCATTTCGCCAGACCTGAGTCGCACCTGAATATACTCGCCATCGCGGCCCATGACCTGAGCAGAACCGCCCGCGCTACGAATGAGCTGTCCGCCCTTTCCAGGCTTCAACTCGATATTATGGATCGTGGTACCCAAGGGCATGCTGGACAATGGCAAGGCATTTCCAACACGAACCTCAGTGCCGAGACCGGCTTGCACGACATCCCCGACCTTCAGCCCGACAGGCGCCAGGATATACCGCTTCTCACCGTCCCTATAATGCACCAAGGCAATACGAGCCGAACGGTTAGGATCGTACTCAAGCGCCGCAATGGTGCCAGGGATTCCGCTCTTGTCACGACGAAAGTCAATCTTCCGATAGAGGCGCTTATGCCCACCTCCACGGAATCGTACGGTTGTCCGCCCCTCGTTGTTTCGCGCACCAGTGCTGCGACGGAACGAGGTCAGCGACTTCTCTGGCCGCTTCTTCGAGAGATCCTCAGTCGTCACCGCGGTCATCCCACGGCGCCCTGGAGTTCTCGGCTTAAATACTTTGATTCCCATGCTACAGTCGTCCCTCCAATACACCGAGTTAATCCCGGTGCAGCGTCACGCTATGCGCTCTCGTAGAGCTCCAGTTTTTCGCCTTGCTTAAGCTTGACGAAGGCCTTCTTCCAATCTGATCGCTTGCCGGAGAAACGCCCTAAGCGCTTCACCTTCCCTCGCACATTCATCACATTCACGCGCTCAACCTTCACCTTCAAGAGCGTTTCGACCGCTTGCTTGATCTGGACACGGTTCGCATCCTGGTGAACGAGGAAGGCCACGGTGTTATTGGCTTCCCGCATGGCCGTAATTTTCTCTGTCAACAACGGTCGCAACAGAATGCTATGGAGACCTGCCTTCATGACCAGACCTCCTTCACCCGCGGCAATTCCCGCTCAGGAATCAGAATCAACTCAGCCCGAACAATGTCGTACACATTCAATCCTTCAGGACCCACCACACACACGTTCGGAAGATTACCTGCAGCTTGAGCTAATCCAGGATGTCCTTCGCCAGCCACAATTAAGGCATATGCCCCTGGCCCAAAATTAGTCAGCACTTGAGCCAACAATTTCGTCTTCGGCTGATCCAACGCCAGATTCGACACAATCACCACTTGCCCATCCGCCAACTTTGCAGACAGTGCGCTCTGAAGCGCAGCGCGGTACTTCTTTTTCGGCATGCTATAAGAATAGTCACGCGGCTTCGGACCAAACACCGACCCGCCGTGGCGCCATACCGGCGAACGAATCGAACCAGCTCGAGCCCGCCCCGTATGCTTTTGCTTCCATGGCTTCTTCCCTGACCCCGCCACTTCGCCACGCCGCAATGTCGATGCCGTACCTTGACGCTCACAAGCACGCTGCATCACCACCGCTTCATGAACCAAGGCCGTGTGCAGCTTGCAGCCAAACACTTCCTCTGGAAGTTCGACGGACCCGACCTTCTGTCTTTTCAAATCAACGACATCAACCGTGGGCATGACCTACCCCTTCTTCGACTTTCTCACCATGATCAGTCCATTTGCTGCACCAGGGATCGCCCCCCGAACAAACAGCAAGTTCTCATCAGGCCTGGATTCAATAACTTTCAATCGCTGTACCGTAATCTGCTTAGCGCCCATGTGCCCAGGCAACGTCTTTCCCTTCCAGACACGAGAAGGATACGAACTCGCCCCCATCGAGCCAGGATGACGATGGAACATAGAGCCGTGAGACTCAGGGCCACCGGCATAATGATGCCGCTTCACCACACCCTGAAATCCCTTCCCCTTGGAAACCCCGACGACATCCACCCAGTCGCCTTTTTTAAAGATATCGACTTTAATCGATTGCCCCACCACCACCTCGCCAATCTTCTGGAACTCTCTTAGAACACGCGTAGCCGGCGCCTCTGCCTTCTTCAGGTGTCCCAGCTCAGCCTTCGACAGCTTACGCTCTTTCACTTCCCCAAAAGACAACTGAACCGACTCATACCCGTCGCGCTCTTTCGTCTTGATCGTCACCACTCGGCAAGGACCAGCCTCGATGACAGTGACAGGCGTGAACCTCGTCTCATCAAATATCTGGGTCATTCCCAGTTTTTTACCTAATAACCCGTTCGTCATGTGCGACGTTCCTTGTCAATCAACTACAATTAAAGCTTAATCTCGACATCCACGCCTGCAGCCAAATTCAACTTCATCAGAGAGTCCATGGTCTCAGGCGTCGCATCCATAATATCCATCAAACGCTTGTGCGTCCTGATTTCAAACTGTTCACGAGCCTTCTTGTCCGCATGCGTCGCACTTTGTACCGTAAACTTCTCAATACGCGTAGGAAGCGGAATCGGACCAACTATCTTCGCTCCGCTTCGACGAACCGTCTCGACGATTTCAGCCACGGACTGATCCAGGACGCGGTAATCGAACCCGCGCAACCGAATTCTAATTCTTTGTTCAACCTTAACCATTCATTCCTCTATTCATCCGACCAATCGTTACGCCAGAATTTCGGTGACGACGCCAGAGCCGACAGTCTTGCCGCCCTCGCGCACCGCGAACCGCAACCCTTGATCCATCGCAATCGGGCTAATCAACTCACCCGTCACACTCACATTATCCCCCGGCATGACCATCTCCACGCCCGGATTCAACGTCATAATCCCCGTGACGTCGGTTGTCCGGAAATAGAACTGGGGCCGGTAGCCATTGAAGAACGGCGTATGCCGCCCACCTTCCTCCTTGGCCAACACATAGATCTCTGCCTTAAACTTCGTATGCGGCGTGATGCTCTTCGGCTTCGACAGCACCATCCCCCGCTCCACATCTTCCTTCTTCGTGCCCCGCAGCAAGACGCCGACATTATCGCCCGCCTGCCCCTCATCGAGCACCTTCCGGAACATCTCCACACCGGTCACAATCGTGACCTGGTTCGGCCGCAAGCCCACGATTTCGATTTCATCCCCCACCTTGACGATTCCGCGCTCGACACGCCCCGTCACGACGGTCCCACGACCGCTGATGGTGAACACGTCTTCGATCGGCATCAAGAACGGCTTATCGATCGGACGCTCCGGCGTCGGGATGTAGGTATCGACCGCCTCCAATAGCTTGAGAATCGACGGCACACCGAGCGGCCCCTGATCCCCCTCCATCGCCTTCAAGGCTGAGCCATGAATGATGGGGGTCTTGTCGCCCGGGAAGCCGTACTTGGTCAACAGCTCCCGCACTTCGAGTTCGACCAACTCCAAGAGCTCTGCGTCATCGATCTTGTCGGCCTTGTTCAGAAACACGACAATGTAGGGCACCCCGACCTGCCGGGCCAAGAGGATGTGCTCCCGCGTCTGGGGCATCGGACCGTCTGCCGCACTGACGACGAGGATCGCGCCATCCATCTGCGCGGCGCCGGTGATCATATTCTTGACGTAATCGGCGTGGCCCGGGCAATCCACGTGCGCATAGTGACGATTGACCGTTTCATACTCCACGTGGCTGATGGCAATCGTCATAATCTTGGTGGCATCGCGCCGGCCCTGGCTCTCGCTCGCCTTCGCCACTTCGTCGTAGCTGATGAACTTGGCCATGCCCTTGTCCGCGCTCACCTTCGTCAAGGCCGCGGTCAACGTCGTCTTGCCGTGGTCCACATGCCCGATCGTCCCGATATTCACGTGCGGCTTCCGCCGCTCATATTTCGCCTTCGCCAT
>JBDSKU010000020.1:0-14841 GCA_039916745.1 Nitrospiraceae bacterium | reverse complement strand
AACAAGGCAAGGCCATCGGGTTAGTCGCCACTGCGCGCGTCGAGCGACCACCGTTTCATCGTGGGGGCTCCGCGAGCACAGCGACTGCCCCGATGGCCCTGCCGCTGCTCGCCCTATTCTCACTCCCCCACCCCTTCTCACACCTCGTGACGGGGTGGCGGAATGGGCGGATCAGCTTCTACTGCGCGCATCGCGCCGAGCACATTCTGATCGTGAGCGGTCTGCGAGCAAGGAAGCTGGCCGCCCGTCTCGCCTTCACTGCCAGCCCGTCACCTCATACCCCTTCTCTTGCAAGCACCGATTCACGAAATTTGTGTAAGCTTGATTCGGCGGCGACCCGGCAAACACGTAGTACAACCCCGTGAGCAACCCCCACACCGCTCCACTCGCGGCCCCGATTATGGAGCCACTCCCTGCTGCACCAGAAATGGCGCCACCGACTGCGCCGCTTGCCGCACCGACTCCTGTACCAACTGCCGTGCTAGTCGCCACACGACCGGCTTTCCCCTTACCCTCTTCCGCCCCAGCCGTTTCCGCCAATTGCTGACAGGCCTCAAGATCCTGCTCCGCGACTTCCTTCCCGACAGACTGCAGATGCGCATTGGGATACAGAATGGGATGGGCCGTCGAACAGGCGGTGAGCAGCAGTGATCCTCCGAGGATGCACAACGCTTTCTGCTTCATGGTTTCGCCGAGCCTCTCTCCTCACCAAGTTTCAAGCGAGTTCGTACGAGCTGCGCCGTGGCCCCTTTCACGAGAACACGTTTATTCCGCCCACTCGCACCGGATTGGATCTGCACCGAAGCAAGAGGCGTCGAGAGTTGGCGAGCCAAGAATCGAATCAATTCGTCGTTGGCGGCGCCATCGACCGGAGGGGCGGCTATTCTGATTTTAATCGCGTCGCCGTGAAGGCCTACACATTCTGTGATGGAGGCTTTGGGCTGGATGTGAACGGTGAGGACCGCTCCGGCTTTGGTGTCCTGCACGATCAGCGTATTCATCTGTGACAGAGCCAGAAACCTAACAGAGCTTGCTTATTTACGTTGTCCCAGGATGCTCAAAAAGACCGTCCAGCAAGGCCGCAGGCGAATCGAAACCGGAGGCGTACCCTCGGTACGTTGAGGATTTCGATGAGCCGAGAACGATGCTGGCGGACTTTTCCAGCATCCTGCGAGGAGAATTAGAAAATGGCCTTCACCAACTCCAGAATGCTGCGCTGCATATCGAGATCGTCGGTAATCGGACGAGCAATCGCCACATCGCAGGCTCGATCGATCGCCACACCTTGCCGTATCAATGTCCCGGCATAGATCAGCAATCTGGTGCTGACCCCTTCTTCCAAGCCATGATTCTTGAGGTGTCGTACCTTGCCGCCAAGCTTCACCAGACTGGCAGCAAGATCACGGCTGACCCCTGCTTCCCGTTCGACGACCGTGGTTTCGACGTCGGGCGCCGGATAGTCGAACTCGATCGCCATAAAGCGCTGCTTCGTGCTTTGCTTCAAATCCTTGAGCACACTCTGGTAACCTGGATTGTAGGAAATGACGAGCAGGAAGTCGTCGGCCGCTTCAAGAATCTGGCCTTTCTTCTCGATCGGCAACAGGCGGCGATCGTCGCTCAGCGGGTGGATAATAACCGTTGTGTCCTTCCGCGCCTCGACGATTTCGTCCAGGTAGACGATCGCGCCATGCTTCACGCCGAGCGTGAGCGGCCCATCGACCCAGACCGTCTCTTGGCCCTTCAGCAAATACCGCCCCACGAGGTCGGACGCTGTGAGATCTTCGTGACAGGCTACCGTAATCAAGGGACGGCCGAGCCGGTAGGCCATATGCTGAACGAATCGGGTTTTGCCGCAGCCGGTCGGCCCCTTGAGCATGACCGGCATCTTACTGTTCGCCGCAATCGTAAACAGACCGATCTCGCCACGGACCTCTGCGTAGAAGGGCTCCCGCTCGATTCGATATTGCCCGACATCGACTTCGCGTCCTTGCTGACTCATGACTCTTGCCCTTTATAGATGTTCAAACAGCTTCGTGCTGTGGTAGGGCACGATAAACGGAACCAAGGCTGAAGATCAAGCGATCCGGCAGGAATAGGCCGATGCGGACGAGCAACGCCAGAATACTATTTGGGCTCGCGAGGATTTCGACAGCGACACACCAGGAAAACGCTCCCGCAGGATGCTCAAAAAGACCGTCGGCAAGGCCGCAGCCGATGAATGCACCGGAGGCGTAGCCTCGGGCTACGTTGAGGATGCATTCGAGGCGAGAACGACGCTGGCGAGCTTTTTCAGCATCCTGATTAGGCAGCTTTTACACCGTCCAATACTTCCCGCACCTTTTGCGCCAACACATGGGGTGAGAAGGGCTTCGGCAAGAACCCCGTCTCTCGGCTTACGCCGCCCTGGTCGAATACTGGATGGTCCGGGTACCCCGACATGTAGAGCACTTTAATCCCCGGACGAACAGTCAGGAGCTTCTCTGCGACTTCGGGGCCACTCATCTGTGGCATCACGACATCCGTCAATAACAGATGGATGGGCCCCACGTATTTTGTGCTGGTGAGAAGGGCTTCGATGCCGTGACGCGCCTCCAACACGGTATAGCCTTGAAGCCGTAACGTCTCGTGCACGAGCCCCCGGACCGCCGGCTCGTCTTCGACCAAGAGAATCGTTTCGCGGCCCCGTGCCGGATCGATCGCTTCGGTCGCCCCCGCCGCTCCCGGCGACTCGGCTTCGACCCGTGGAAAGTAGATCCGGAAGGTCGTGCCCCGGGCAGGAGCACTCTCCACCATAATGCTCCCCCCGCTCTGTTTGACGATGCCATAGACGGTTGAGAGTCCCAGTCCTGTCCCTTTCCCCTGCTCCTTCGTCGTGAAGAACGGCTCGAACAGATGCGACCGGGTCTCCGCATCCATTCCATGACCGGTATCGCGAACCAACAGCAACACGTACGATCCCGGATCGACCCCGACGGCATCCAGGCGCACCCCATTACCGATCGTCACATTCCGGGTTTGAATCGTCAGCCGCCCGCCCTTGGGCATCGCATCGCGCGCATTGACCACCAGGTTCATAATGACTTGCTCGACCTGTCCGGGATCCGCCTTGATGGCGCCGGCTGAGGAATCCAGCTCCGTACAGAGTTCGACGATATCTTCACCGATAAGACGCCGCAACATGCCGTCCATATTGGCTACGAGGGCATTGAGATCCAGCACTTTCGCCGCGATAAACTGACGACGGCTGAATGCCAGCAATTGACGAGTCAACCCGGATGCCCGGTCCGCTGCTTTTTTGATCTCCTCCATATCTTTCCGCATGACATCGGTGGATCCCAGCCGACCAAGAAGCAACTCGCTGTACCCTCGAATGACGGTGAGGAGATTATTGAAATCGTGCGCGACCCCGCCGGCCAATCGCCCGACGGCTTCCATTTTCTGGGCTTGGCGCAATTGGGCTTCGGTTTCCCGTAGCACCCCTTCCGTTCGAGCCCGCTCACCGAACTGGCCGATTTTGAGACCGATGTCTTCCACCATCCGCAACAACTCGTCATCGGGCTGCCGAACCTGACGGCTGAAGAGTTCGATCACACCCTCGATCTCACTCCCGATGAGCACAGGAAATCCAAACGCTCCGTGGAGCCCAGACTCTTGAGCCTGCCTGCCACGAGGAAAATTAAGATCCAACGAGACATCCGTGACCCAGGCCGACTTGCCTGTGGCCCAAATGCGCCCCGGCAAGCCTTCTTCCCGGAGAAACACCTGCTGCCAGGTCACCATCGTAAACGGATCGACTTGCACAGATGACGATGTCCACTGATCGAGGCAGCGCAACACCCCAGCCGCTTTATCCATCCGCCAGAACACGCCCAAATCCCATTCCAGGCTCTCTCCGATCGCCTGGATGATTTTCGGGACCGCCTCCTCCAGGGTCGTCGACTCGGAGAGGACTCGAGTCACCGCATACTGAGACGCCAGGCGCCGTTCAGCCCGGCGACGGTCAGTAATGTCCCGAATGAAGGCGCTGAAGATATAGGCATCCCCGATCTTAGCCGGAGACACTGCCAGCTCGACGGGAAGCTCCCAGCCGCTCCGATGTTGCGCGACAATTTCAATCCGGCGGTTCAGGATTGCGCCAACCCCTGTCCGGAGAAACTCACGAATACCCCGTTCGTGCGCCTGACGGTCCCGCTCAGGAATAATGGTTTCTGCCAGGGCCCTTCCGAGCGCTTCCTCGCGGGACCATCCGAAAATCGCCGTGGCCTGCGCATTCCAATCGGTCACAATGCCGGTCGAGTCGATCGTGATCACCCCATCGAGCGCGGTATCGACGATGGCCCGGTTTCGCTCCTGGCTTTGGAGCAGCGCCGTCTCGGCGGCTTTCGCCCAGGCACTTTCTTGTTGCGCCTGTCGATGTTCGGCGCGCAATCGTGCCGTGGACCACAGCAACAACACCAACATGGGAATCCAGACCACTCCGCCAATGATCCCGGCTTTCCACATGAACGTATGAATCGGCGCCAAAATGTCCTGCCGATCCATGCGCACCAGGACCGTCCAGCCCAATCCGACAAACTCTCCAAACCCCTGGGTCTTCGCATAGCCTGTCACCACCTGCACATGCCGGCGCAAATGCTCCTCTTCGATAAACCCCGGATCTCCCGCCTCACTCAGCAGCACCGACGGGAGCCCCATGGCCTTGAGATTGAGCGTCTCCGAAGAGGACACCATCGAATCGACAAACACCTTGCCCTGCCGCGTCACCATTTGATATTCGACTCGCCCTTCCCCGCCCTGTCGATCTTCAAGCGCGCGAATGGTTCTGGTGGTGACCTCCTCCAAAAATGGAATCCCCACCCGCGTGGTCACCACGCCCAGAAACGTGCCTTGCGAGTCGACAATCGGGGCCGTAAACGCAATGGCATCGACACCGCCATCCGCCTCATGCGCCGCCACATCGGTTACGTCGAGTCGTCGCGTCACACGCGCGGACGTAAACCATGGGGCCTGGCTATAGTCATGCCCCGTCAACGAAGGCTCTGTCGCGGCCACAATCGTGCCCTGACTATCCGTGACCGCAAGCCACAGATACACCGGGGAATAGGCGGCCTTCATCCACTTCAAATACTCGGAGAAATAGTGCGGATCCGGCGCGCGTAACGAAAAGGCACGGGCCATCATGAGGGCGTCGCCCTGGCGTTCAAACAACATCCGATCGGTTTTTTCGGCTACTTCCGCCGCGGCGAGTGTGAGCTCTTCTCCTGTCGCCACCACCAGGCGAGACTCCACGAACTGAATCAGCCGGGCGCCAGCCACAAACGCAAGCAGGGACATGGCAATAATGAGATAGGGCAACCAGCGATAGCGGCGCAGATCGAGGAATGAGAGGGCCATTGATGTCTTCATGATTCGCGCGCCGGAGAAGCCATGAAGTTGGGAATCAACTGGGCAGGATGGTAGGCCTGTTTCGAGGCACGCAATCCGGGGAGTCCTGCATCATCCATCGTATTGATATAGCCGGCCCCTTTCGATATAGCCATCCGACAAGTCTCACGAAATAGATATTGCGCCAGACCGGGGAAAGTCCGATCCGCCACCTCTAGGAGGACACAGAATGTCGCATCCGTCAACCAATAGCCGAAGGTATAGGCGCAGATCCGGCCCTGAATCCTGACAACCATCCCCATGATCTGAAGGACCGGCGCATGCGACCACAGGACGTTGTGCACCGACTCCGCATCAGCCAGCAGCATCTCGCCGAATGACTCAAGCCCGTTCGTCTGCTTCTGGCGTGACCAATCCCCGAGGAGCACGCGACAACCCTCATGGTCGCCAAGCTGATAGCTGTCCACCTCACAGGCCTGCTCTCGCTCAAATCGATTGCACAATGCGCGCTGAGATTTATATTTGTCGCCCGCCAGAGCTGCGAGGTCCGCCGCACGGTACAGATAGTCCGGTTCCTTGGGCGTCAGACGATATCCCAGCCGCTCAAACTCTGGTGCCAACTGGGCCGACACGTTTTCAACTCGGCTGACCGACGAGTCACCGTTCCAGCGCCGCAGCAGTCCCATCGCAGCAGATAATGGCGCGTCGATGGAGCCGGCCCCCAACGGAGGCAGAAGCATGAACCACCCGTCCGGCGATTGCGCAAAGAGGCACAAGGCTCCCTGAAGTTCCATCCACCAATAGGCTAACAGCCCGTTACTCATATAGTGATAGACCGGCGAATAGGCGGCAGGCGATTGAGGCCCACCGAATCCAGACCGATCCAGGGCTATCGTCAGTCGAGGAATATCCTCCACCGTCAGACGCTGCAGTGACAGCGTCCCCCACCGTGCGGCGACTGCGGCTGTCATATCTGGAAGGGGGGCCAGCACAATCACGTCCTCTTGAAACCCTCCGACGAGCCGAGGGTGTGTGACAAGCTCTTCAAAGATGCCAGGTTGATCGAGCAGCGCCATTACCCGGTCGGCATGATGCTGGATTTCCCTCGGAATTTCCTCTCGCATGAACGGACATTTCGTATCCCACCCCAAAAAAATCTGGTCGTGCGCCTCATTCCACATCAGCGCCAGTGGATAGAGCTGACAATCGAGCGGACGCTGCTCATAGATACGGCACTGTGATGTCGTTGAGTTGAATGCCGGGCAGAGATAGCCCTCTCCATGGGGGACTGGAACCAGAGCCACCTGCGAGCCTCGCCGATCGGGAAAGGCCACCCCCTCAATGCCCCCAGCCAGGGCCCTGGTAATTTCGTCTCCGGTAAAATAGGGACGCAGAGCACTGTCGGGGTCCGGAAAACGACAACAGACATCGCACTGGAGGCAGCTATGGCTCGGCACTAATTGTGGCAGCGCAGTCGGTAATGTCACGGACGGGCCCAGCAGTTCATCGGTACAGTCGGACATGGGAGGATTCCAATTGAATTGATATGCCGCGTATATTAGCACCATTCTGCAGGAGTGCCCAAGGGGATGTCACCTTTTCACTGGCGTCCCTCCTCATCATGTGCCGCAATATATTGCATCCCGTTGTCCGCTCCATCAGCACTGGTTGCCGTGACCTTGCGTCGATCTCCACGGCCTCTTCCCCTTCGCGTCCCTCGCCCCTTGTACGATCCTAAATCCTCGTGTTAGAGTTCCTTGCCCTCGCATGAAAGGCTCTCATTGACATGGACACCCCCTCTGTCTGATTTGGCTACCTCCGACCTCCTTCATCGCTGCGCGATCATCCGTGACCAACTGAGCCACGCTGGCCTCTTTCCTGCTCTGTCAGGACAAGAGCCGGTTCCCGGAACGATTGCCGCGACGACGACCTGGCGAATCGCCACCACGCCACTCGCCCTCACCCAAGAGCAGTTAGACTTTTTTCACCGGCTTGGCCCGCAACTCCTCTCGTTTTATCGGGCGCTGAACCGCCTCTACCTCGACAGTGCACGAGGTCTCCAACCGGCCTGGGTCGCGGGATACCTCGACCAAGGCAAGCCGGAAGGTCTGCTCACGTACAGCCGAATGAAGCGATTTCGCGATCACCTGCCCGCGGTCATCCGACCGGACGTCATCCCCACCCAGGACGGGATGGTCATCACCGAACTCGACTCAGTCCCAGGCGGGATCGGCATGACGGCCTGCCTCTCGTCACTCTATGCCGATACGCAGACTGATGGTCTTTCACTTGTGGGAGGGCCAGAAGGGATGGCGCGAGGATTTGCGGCCATGCTGAAGGCCCAGCTCGGCCAGCATCCAGGCTGCATCGCGATTCTGCTGTCGGAGGAAGCCAAAGACTATCGGCCGGAAATGACGTGGCTCACGGCCCGGCTGCGAGCGATCGGGGTCGACGCCTATTGCGTGGAGCCTCGACAGGTTCGATTCACTGAAGAAGGCCTCCGGATCACCCACGAGGGAATCGATCAGCCGATCGCCTTGATCTATCGCTTCTATGAACTTTTCGACCTACTCAATATTCCCAAATCAGAACTCGTCCAATATGCGGTCAAGAAGGACCGGGTCGCCGTCACGCCTCCCTATAAGCCGGCGCTGGAAGAAAAGCTCGCCTTTGCCCTGCTCCATCACCCTGCCCTACGACCCTTCTGGGAGCAAGCTTTGGGGCAAGAAGTCTTCCTGCACTTGACGACGATCATGCCGCGTACGTGGATTCTCGATCCTGCGCCGATCCCTCCATCCGCCACCATTCCTGGTTTGGCGATGGGCGGACGGGCCGTGATGAACTGGCGCGATCTGGCCACGGCCACCCAGAAAGAACGGCACTTCGTAATCAAGCCATCGGGGTTCTCCGAACTCGCCTGGGGCAGCCGAGGGGTGTCGGTTGGCCACGATATGCCGCAACACGAATGGGCGGCTGCCATCGACAAGGCCCTGGCCTCTTTTCCCAAAACGCCCTATATCCTGCAGGAGTTTCATAAGGGCCGCCTGTACGACCTCGATTACTTCGATCCCATCAGCGGCGACATGAACCGGATGTCCGGTCGTGCCAGGCTCTCACCCTATTATTTCGTGAGTGGCGAAACGATCGAGCTGGCTGGTATCCTGGCAACGGTCTGCTCATCCGACAAGAAAGTGATCCACGGAATGAAAGACGCCGTCATGGTCCCCTGCGCTGTGGCAGGCAACGCGAGTGCCGAGTGCTGAGTGCGATGGTTTGGGGCTCAGACGTGGACGGCGCATTTCAGCGCGCAGGACTCAGAACCCAGGACTCAAAACGATGGCATTAACCCTCTATCATGTTGCCTGGTGCCCCGACTGTGAGGTCGTGCGTGAAAAACTGGCGGACCTCCACATCGACTACGAGCAGGTCATCGTGCCCGACATCCGCCCGATGCGCAAAGTGGTCCACGAGGTCTCAGGCCAGTACTATGTTCCCGTCCTCAAAGATGGGGACCTGGTGTTGACGGAAACCGACGACATTCTCGACTATTTGGACAAGACGTACGGTCAGGACCGGATATCCGACGGCTAACAGGCTGAGGGGAAACCATCGCAGGATGCTCAAACAGGCCGTCCAGCAAGGCCGCAGCGCGCGAAGAGGGGAGGCGTACCCTTGTGGTACGTTGAGCCTCTGAGCGAAGCGAGAACGAAGCTGGCAGCCTGTTTCAGCATTCTGCAACAGACCTGCCGATCCACTCGACCGCAAAGGAGACCGCATGGAAGCTTGGAGACGCATACTCGCTGACAGCATCGTGAAACCCAAAGATTTGGCGGAGCGGCTCGGTGTCGATGCGAAAGAAATCGAAGCGATCGTCGGCGACTATCCGATGCGCATTACCCCCACGGTGATGGCGACGATTAAGGCAAAGGGCGACGCCATTTGGAAACAGGTGGTTCCCGATATCGCCGAGATGGACGACTTCGAAGCGGAAGATGACCCGCTCGAAGAAGATCTCATGAGCCCGGTCCCGCATCTCGTCCACCGCTATCCGGATCGCGTCCTGCTCATGGTCACGAACCAATGTCCGATTTATTGCCGGTTCTGTACGAGAAAACGGCTGGTCGGGAAACCGGGGTTTCTCAAGAGGGGCGAACTCGATCAAGCCATCGCCTACTTGCGGGAACATACCGAAGTGCGCGACGTCATCCTCTCCGGGGGCGACCCGCTGCTTCTGCCGGATCATTTGCTGGAGCGAATCCTCAAGGCCCTACGTACGATCCCCCATCTGGAACTGATTCGCCTGGGCTCCCGGGTACCTGGCACGTTGCCGGAACGGATCACCCCGGAACTCTGCGCGATCGTGAAGAAGTATCACCCCATATACATGAATCTGCATTTCAATCACCCGGATGAACTCACCCAGGCCGTCAAAGCGGCCTGTGGGATGTTAGCCGATGCTGGAGTACCGCTTGGCGCGCAGACCGTGTTACTCAAAGGCGTCAACGACGATCCTGAGATCATGAAGCGATTGATGCATCAGCTCCTGCTCGCGCGCATCAAACCGTACTATCTCTACCAAGCGGACTTGACGAAGGGCACGAATCACTTCCGCACCACGGTTGAAACGGGGCTGAACATCATTAAATCACTGCAGGGCCATACCAGCGGAATGGCCGTCCCGCACTTCGTGATCGATGCACCGGGTGGCGGTGGCAAGATCCCCTTGCTCCCCGGCGACTACATGGTGCACATGGATGCCGAGGGGGTCCTCTTGAAGAACTACGAAAACAAGGCGTTCCACTATCCTCAGCCGAAACAGGGATCAGCCCGCGAGCTGCCGATGGTCAGCGCAGGGCCTTCACTGAACTCCTGTAGCAATGGAGAGCACGACGACCTGTGAGCACCAGAGCCACGCAGGGCATTTTGCCCTACCAACAGATCAAGCAACTGATCGCAAGCGGGGCCATCCATGCCGACGTGCCGATCGAAGACCGCCAAATTCAGCCGGCCAGCCTCGATCTGCGGCTCGGGCGCAAGGCCTATCGGTTGATCAGCAGTTTCTTGCCTGAACTGTCCGAGATCACAAGCCGGCTCAACGTGCTGGACTTTTACCAGTCCGACCTCGTGATGTACGAGATGGACCTGACCGAGGGAGCCATTCTGGAAAAAGGTCACGTCTATTTGGTCCCGCTGCTGGAACGTGTCGCCTTACCGAAAACAATCCGGGCACGGACCAATCCCAAGAGTACAACCGGACGGCTGGACGTCTTTACCCGCGTCGTGACGGATCTCAACACGGGATTCGATGAAATCAGGGCCGGTTATTCCGGCCCCCTCTATCTGGAGATCGTCCCTCGCTCGTTCACGATCAAAGTGAAGACCGGGTACTCACTCAATCAAATTCGCTTCGTGCGCGGCGACGCCACCGTGCCGGACCGGTCGCTGCAGACGCTCCACAAGCGGGAACCCTTGCTCTACCACAACCTCCCCACCAAGCAGGCGCTAGGCACCCGCGATTTTCGCACGGATCGTGGCCTGTTTCTCCGCATCGACCTGAAGGGAGACGACCGAAGTACCTCGCCGATTATCGGCTATCGGGCGAAGAAGAATAGTCACGTCATCGATCTCTCAAAGGTCGGCCATTATGCGGCGCTCGATTTTTGGGAACCTCTCTACCGCCACCGCCAGGACAGCCTCCTCTTGGAACCGGAAGAGTTTTACATCCTCGCATCGAAAGAACGGATTCGTGTGCCAGCCGGCTACGCGGCCGAGATGGTCGCCTTCGAAGCCGCCTGTGGCGAGTTGCGAACCCACTACGCCGGGTTTTTCGATCCGGGATTTGGATACGGCCAAGGCGAGTTGCACGGCACCCAGGTCGTGCTGGAAGTCCGCCCCCATGACGTACCCTTCCTGATCCATGATGGACAAACCTTCTTCAAGGTTGTATACGACAGGATGCTCGCGCGTCCCAGTCAGCTCTATGGCACAGCGCTTGGGTCTTCGTATCAGCGCCAGGGCTTGACCCTGAGCAAACATTTTAAGGTATAGCCGGATGCTGAAACAGTCCGCCAGCGTCGTTCTCGCTTCGTTCAGACCCTCAACGTACCCCCAAGGGTACGCCCTCGGGCCTTCACTCGCTGCGGCCTTGCTGGACGGCCTGTTTGAGCATCCGGCAAAACGCGTATCTTGCTCCCTATTCGGACGTTTCACATTTCGCGAACAGTTAGGAACCAGTTGCCCATGCAGCTAGAGCCAACCAACAAGCCGGTGCGCCCAGAATCAGAAGACGACTCCGGGGGCGACAATCAAATGCGTGTCGCCGGGATGATCGTGGGCACCGCCCTCATCTTTATCGGCTTCCTCGACATCTTTCTCTCGATCAGCGGGGGATTCGAGATCGATGTCATTCCTCTCTTAATTTATTTCGGCGGGGTCGCGGTATGGGCCAATGCGGTCGTCGAGAATATGACCCTCCGTTACAGCGTCATCGGGGCCTCCCTCCTGCTCGCAGCCATCTTCTTCCACTATGGGGAAGTCCTCTTCTGGCACAAACAAGTGGTGTTTTGGTCGACTGTGGTGGTCGTGATGTATTTCATGTTTAACGAACCCAAGAAGCCCGCCTAATATGTCATGGCGATGACGATTTCCGTCATCATTCCTACGCTCAACGAAGAACGGACGATCATGGCCACCCTGGCACGGACCGCAGCCCTCGGCTTCGATGAACTCATCGTGGCGGATGGTGGAAGCCTTGATCCGACCCCCCTACTCGTCGAGTCCTATCGACTCAAGACTCAGCACTCAACGCTCAGTCCGATTCGACTGGTGCCCGCCCCACGCGGACGGGCCCGCCAGATGAACGAAGGCGCAAAGGCCAGCCGTGGAGAAATCTTGTTGTTTCTCCATTCCGACACGCAGCTTCCGGTCGATGCAAAGACCGTGATTGAGACAGCGATGGCCAGGCACCATATGGTGGGCGGACGGTTCGATGTCCGATTCGATCGCCCATCGAAGTGGGGCTCCATCATCAGCCACATGATGAACTGGCGCTCGAGAGTAAGCGGCATCGCGACCGGCGACCAGGCCCTGTTCGTCCGGCGTCCCATCTTCGAACAGATGGGAGGCTTCGCTGATGTGCCGTTGATGGAGGATATCGATTTCTCCCGCAGACTCAAACGAAGGGGCACGACTGCGGCCCTGACCGCGACCGTGACCACCTCCTTCCGTCGCTGGGAGCAGCAGGGACCATTGCCGACAATCCTTTTGATGTGGGCACTGCGATTCCTCTATTGGATCGGGGTGCCCCCTCATACACTCAATCGATGGTATGGAATAGTGAGATAAGCCATGAAACAGCCGTCCTCTCAATCGCCTGATACCTCCCGCCTCACGCCTCACACGGCCTTGGTGATCTTTGCCAAAGCTCCGATCCCTGGCGAGGTCAAGACCAGGCTCTGTCCGCCCCTGACCCCTGACGAGGCCGCCACCTTGCACGGCAGTTTCGTCCTCGACATGCTGGAACGATCCAAACTCGCCGTCGCCAAACTGCAGCTCCCATTCCATCGCTACCTGGCCTGCGCGCCGTCCTCTGAACTGGTGTTCTTCAAAATTATGGAAGAACGGCAGAGCGTCCACCTAGTAGATCAAGTGGGAGAAGATCTAGGCCAACGGATGCACCGCACCTCCGTCGATCTCTTCGCGAAAGGCTATCGACAGGTGATCATTGTGGGGACCGATGTCCCGACCTTGCCGCTGTCGGTATATCAAGAGGCGTTCTCAATGCTAGACCGCTCGGACGTGGTCTTAGGCCCGGCTCTCGATGGCGGATACTACTTGATCGGTCTCAAACAGCCGGCAGAAAAACTCTTTACCGGAGTGCCCTGGTCCACCGATCAAGTCCTCGCCGTCACACAGCAGAAAGCCAAGACATTGGGTTTATCCGTCGGACTCACCACTGCCTGGCGCGACGTGGATACCATCGCAGACTTGCAATCGCTCACCACAGAATGCCAAGAAGACAACAAGAAACCCAAACAAGACCGGACCTTTTCCATGCGAACCGCCGGCACCTTGCAGCTGCTCGCGACTAGACTCAAGACTCGATAAGATCAACGATCGGCCACACCGCAGCGCAGAAGGGATCACTGATGGCAGAGAGAGTGGCGCTCATCACAGGCGGAGCCAAAGGCATCGGACGGGGGATCGCGCTCGACCTCGCGGCACAACAATGGTCGGTCGCCATCTGCTACCGCACCAGTGACGCAGAGGCCACAGCTACCGCCGAAGCCATCACCAGCCTTGGGGGTCGTGCGCTCTCGATTCGTTGTGACGTGTCGGACGCCCAGGCGGCCAAAAGCCTTGTCACCCAAGTTGAGCAGCAATGGGGACGGATCGACGCACTGATCAACGGCGCAGGGCACTACCATCGCGTGAATCTATTCGACGAAACCGTCGAAGGCTGGAACGAGATGTTCACCGGCAACCTCCATCCGATTTTCTATCTAGCGCAGGCCGTCGCACCGGGCATGAAGACTCGCAAATCCGGGCACATCATTAACTTCAGCATGGCTAACGCCGATCAGATGATTTCACAGCCGGACATCACGGCCCATTATATCGCCAAGGCCGGCGTCTTGATTCTGACTCGCACGCTGGCCAAACTGCTGGCGCCACACGGCATTACCGTCAATGCGATTTCCCCCGGCTTCATCGATTCCGGCAGCGCACCGCCGGAAGAACTCGCCGGCATGACCAAACGCATCCCCGCGGGATACATTGGGACGATTGATGACACCGTCGGAGCAGTGCGGTATCTACTCAGCGACGAAGCCCGGTACGTGAACGGAGCCAACATTCAAATCAGCGGAGCATGGGGGGTGTGAGAAGGCTGGACAACCTCGGCTCTGTGCTCGCGGAATGCGCGCAATCAAAGGGCACTTCAGGCCACCCTCTGTGAGGAATAAGGAGGAATGAGGACACTATGAAAACAGAACAAGAACGGACGGCCCATGGCCGGTTTCTCCAGGCCCTGCAACATGAACATGTGACCTGCGCCAAGCCTGGCTGCGGCGGAGCGATGGACGTGACGGACCACACGCCTCATCTCGCCAAGGTCAAAACCTACGAAGCCGAATGCGAACGGTGCCATACAAAGGAACAGATTACCGGCAAAGAACAGACGACCCCATCGTGGGACGATGCCTCGATCACGATGATGGCCGAGGTACATCTCCTGCACGATCAGCCCAGTTGCCCCTTCGACGACACCCCCATCACCTTTACTTCTATGCCCAATCCACGTCGCAAAGCCCGCTACCGCCTCTCCTGCTTCTACTGCGGCAGACACACAGAGATGAACTGGCCGCCACCCGAATCCAAGAGGTGAGGGTGGGGCGGGAGCGGTCAGGTGCCCTTCTTACTCGCAGAACGCGCACATTCAGAAAGTGCTCGTTCGAT
>JBDSKU010000019.1:0-5714 GCA_039916745.1 Nitrospiraceae bacterium | reverse complement strand
ACCAGCAAATCGCGCTGGTCTGCCAGCAGCATATCCTCACGATAGACTTCATGACTGATGGCCCTGGCGCTGTTCACCGCCAGGGTAATGTGGCCGGCATGCTGCATCCGCGCCACGTCATACGAGTCCCGCATGACCTGTTCGATCTGATCGCTGAACCACACATCGACCGCTTTATTGACCAATCCACTCGCGACCAATGCGAGGAGCACGGTTGGAATGAGCGAGAATCCAATGAACGACGCCACCAATTTGGTTCGAAATCCAGACCCGAAGAGCCGATGTCTTCGCTCGAAGTAGGCCTTGATGAGATTGCGGGAGAGCAGCAGCAGCAGCACCACAAACCCGATCAGATCGAGATTGAGGAGTAGGAGCACAAACGCGTAGCTCGTCGTGGGCAAAAATGAATCTGTTTCCTCGCCGCCGGGAACCACGATCTGGGAATAGTACAGCGTCAGCGCCAGGCAGGGGAGCAGGAAAATCAGGACAATCCAGACCGGCCGTAAATGCCCCTTCCGCCGTTCAGGCTCAGGAGTCGGTCCAGATCGCTGAGAAGACTGAGACCCGGCAGGAGAGACCGCGCCCCCGGGTACGGCACCGCTCACCGCCTTTGCCGAAAACAGGGGACCTGTTTCTTTCTTACTCTCACTCACATCCGGTATTCCCTCTTGTCAGCGACTCGACGCAGGAATGGTTCTACACGTACGATCCTTGAATCAGGGTAACTGACAGACAGGTCTGGAGTCGACCGGCGGGAGCGGGGCTACTATTTGGCAGTGAGACTCACGTACTTCATCCGAAGAGCGTAGAGCATATCCCGCAGTACCGCTTGTTCTTCCGTCGTGAGGTTGCCCGTGGTCTTCTGCTCCAAAACCGAGAGCAAATCGATAATGTCTTTGGCTTGCGGTAGATTCGACGGCATCGGAGGCTGCTGAGGATCCAGCTGCTCCCCCATCAGCATCATCGAGGAACTGCCCAACGAAATGACGAACGATGAAAAGGAGACGGGAATGCCAGAGCCCTGGGGCGAATCGGAGGATGGCGCATGCTGGTGAGGCTGCGCCTCAGACGCGGCAGGCGACGTGGAAGCAGGACGGTCTTGGGCACTCCCTCCCCGCCGATCACGGACGACAAATCCTTCTTCAGATTCTGTAGCCACAGGCTTCTCCCCCGCTCCAGATGCAGCGACGGTACCCTACCATAGGCCCTCCATCGGCGCAAGACGCGCCAGGCGATGTACAGGCCGCCCGGACTGATTGAAGCCTCTCGAGAACCAGGTATAATGGGCGCCCACCTCCACGTGACAAGAAGGACGGCAATGTCTGAACGATTTCACAAACTGGTCGATCTCATGGCTGCGTTGCGCGCGCCGAACGGATGTCCGTGGGACCGCAAGCAAACACACGAATCGCTCAAGCCCTATCTGCTTGAAGAAACCTATGAAGTACTCGAAATTCTTGACCGACAAGACCGGACGAAGCTGCCGGAAGAGCTCGGCGACGTCTTGCTCCAAGTGCTCTTCCATAGTCAGATCGCAGCAGAAGCCGGCAGCTTTACCATCGAGGATGTGCTGGAGCAATTGGCCGACAAGCTGACGCGGCGGCATCCCCATGTATTTGGAAACGGGGCGGCAGACCCAACCCCGACGAATGCCGATCAGGTGGTCGCGAAATGGGAAGACATCAAACGCACGGAACGGCAAGCATCCGGACGACCGGACTCGGTCCTCGACGGCGTGCCGCAGATGCTGCCGGCCCTCCTGAGAGCCTACCAGGTTCAAGCACGTGCCTCACGCGTCGGCTTCGACTGGACCCACGATGCAAAGGGCTTCGATCAGGTCCTCGGTAAAATCGAAGAAGAGATCCAGGAACTCCGCGTCGCCATCCGCCCCCTGGCATCAAATCAGATAGAACCTGACGCCAAAGCGGCGACAGCGCGGCAAGAGCAGATCGTCGCGGAGTTCGGCGACGTGCTGTTTTCGCTCGTGAACCTCGCCCGCTTTATCAAAGTGAACCCTGAGGATGCCCTGCGTCAAGCCGTCAACCGATTCGTCGAACGATTTCAATTCATCGAAGCCCACGCGACCGCGTCGAGCCGAACGGTTGGAGACCTTTCGTTCGAAGAAATGGATCGACTGTGGAACGAGGCCAAACGACAGAAGTCCGCGACCGACACTGAGGAACGCCGCCATGAGTGATGAGCCGAGTCCCTACGAAGAAGGCAAACGTGCCGGAATCCACCCTCTGATCGTCATCTTCAGCATTTTGTTCGGCATTTGGCTATTTGTGGCCCTGATCGTGCCGAGCTCAAAAAACAAACAAGCCGCTGGGACAGAAGGACCGGCCGGACCGATCATCGAAGATCCTGAAGCGGCGCCGGTGCTTTTCAAAGTCCACACCACCGTCCCGGATATGAACGCCATCAGCCTCACCGTCCCTCCGGAAGCGACCGAGAGCCAAGTGGCCGGACTCTTAAAGCGGTTTAAACAGGGCCGGCTCGCCGGCACTTTGACCGAACTCCTCCCCGCGACAACAGCCGGCCACACACTTGGAGACCATGCCGTCGCCGACATCTACATTGTCTCCGATGCCCAATATGCGAAGGCTGATGTGATCCGCACCTTGACCAGAGGCGCGCATGCCCCTGGCGACCTCTATCCCCAAGCCGTTCCGTTTGAAGTGGCGATGGAACAGATCCGCGGGCACTATCGAATCGACCTCAACAACACCAGTAATCCCGACAGCGCCTCCCTCGGCTTTGCCGACGAATCTGGCGTGCATTCGAAGCAGTATCGAAAAGTCTTCTAGCAGGATGCTGAGTGGAATATGTGAGCACGGCAGAAGGCTATTCCCGCAGGCTGCTCAAAAAGGCCGTCCAGCAAGGCCGCAGGTGAGTCGAAATCGGAAGCCTACCCTCAGCGGTACGTTGAGGATTTCGATGAACCGAGAACGACGCTGGCGGACTTTTCAGCAGCCTGCCAAGCTTGCGCAGCAACTACAGTCCAACCAGCTTTGTAATCTCTGCCCGCAACGTCTCTTGCTGTTCCGCAGCCCAGGCATCGAGCCGTGGGAACAAGTAGGCCATCGGCCCGGTGAAGGGAGCCACAACGGTGTCGCGACGCTCTGACAACATACCGTCGGCCTCGGCAATGCGGATTTTCTCGTCCGAGATCTGGCGGGACAAGAACTTCGAAATCATCAGCTGCTGACCCGGCGTCCCGACGACGTCCCCTAAGACCTTGCTCCGAACGAAATCCAACTCCTCCGGAATGGCGACCTTGACGCGAATTGCCTGGGCCGTCGGCCAAGAGGCGCGATGGATCGAATAGTCGAAGGAGAACACCTGCTCCCGTGGCTCTCGGAAGGGACCTGTCACATTCGCAATTTGCATCCGGGCATCCATCGTGTTTCCTCGTTTCTTATGACGGTCGTTCTCCGGACAGATAACGCACGACCCGATCGGCCGCAATCGCCCCGTCACGGATACAGTCCGGAATCCCGACGCCTCGATAACCGGCGCCGGTAAGAACCAGGCCCCCATAGCGACTGAGGGCCCCCTCGATTTGATTGAGCCGGTCGAGATGTCCTAACGTATACTGCGGCATGGCCTTCATCCAGCGATTCACTTCCACATACCCTGGGTTTGCCGTCACACCGCACATACTGGCCAACTCTTCCCTGACCCGTGCCACCAACGCCTGGTCGTCCAATTGTACAATAGCCTCTCGCCCGACGCCGCCGACGTAACAGCGGACCAGCAGCTGATCTGTCGGAGCCCGGTGGGGCCACTTAAGCGAAGTCCAGGTCGCCGCAATGAGGTCGCGCCCTTCCACTCGCGGCACGACAAAGCCGAACCCTTCGGCCGCGCCGGATACCGCCGCACGAGGATAGGCCATCGCAATCGTCGCCGTGGACGCATAGGGGATCATCTCCAACAACCCGCCGGCAATAGGCGTCAGCGGACGCACCAGCTCCGCGGACACATAGGCCGGAGTGGCCAGGACAAGACTGTCCACGGACAGGGCCGAGCCGTCGTTGAGGATGACATCGTACATCCAACGACCGAGCTGATGGGAACGTACGCGAAGTGCCTCGACGCCGCAGCCGCCCCTCAGCGTCACACCCTGCTCCGTCAGTCGAGCCACCAGAGCCGTGACCAAATCGGATAATCCATTTTTGAGGCTCACGAACATCGTGCGCTTCGGACCGGCAGGCCTGGCCGAGGAACCGGCCTTCCTAGCCGTCATCATCCCGCGAATCACACTGCCATACTGTTGCTCCAACTCGACAAAACGCGGGAACGTCGCATGCACACTCATCTGCTCCGCATCGCCGGCATAGATACCGGCCATCAAGGGCTCAAGCATCCGCTCGAAGGCCTGTCGGCCCATGCGCCGCCGGAAGAACGATGCCAGCGATTCATCATCCGGTGAGCGCTTCACCGGCATGGCCAGATCCAACCCCATCCTCGCGAGCCCGGACCAACTCAGCAGACCGCTTCGGAGAAAGGGCCCCAATTGATTGGGCGAGATCACCACCAATCCCTCTGGAAGTTCGCGCAGACGGCCCTGCGAAAACACACAGGCCCTCTTGCTGGTCTCATTGGTATTGATGAGTTGATCGGTCAGCCCCAACTTGGCACAGAGCTCAAGGCCGGCTGGTTTCTGAGATAGGAAGGAATCGGGTCCCGCTTCCGTCACAAGATCGCCGACCCGATGGGTGACGATCTTCCCTCCCCAATCCGAAGCGGCATCCACCACCGTACAGCGAATCGGAATACCGGCGGCGGCCGCCTTTTCGTGAAGGGCATAGGCCGTCGAAAGACCTGAAATCCCTCCACCGATGACTGCCACTGTACGGGGAGTAGTCACGAGATACTGCAATGGGATGATTCGTGTGCCTTGAGCACCGAGGCGAGCGTATCGATGAGGGCGGGCGAATCGTTCAGCATGGCGATACGCTCAAGTTGGAGACCGCGACTTGCCGCATACTGTTTCAGTTCGATATCGATATCGTAGAGCGTTTCCACATGGTCGCAGAGAAAGCCGATCGGCGCGACCAATACCTGCCGGTGCCCCTCATGCGCCAGCTCGTCCACAGCGGACTCCACTGTCGGCCCCAGCCATGGTTCGCTCGATCGCCCCTGGCTCTGATAAGCAAACCGCGTCGGCTGGTTTCCCAGCAACGCCTTGACCGCATCAACCGTGCCCTTGACCTCGTCGGGATAGGGATCCTTCATCGCGACGATACGCTCGGGAAGACTGTGGGCCGTAAAAAGCACTGGAACCGTCGCTCGCACATCGGCGGGAAACGTCAGCAACGCCTGACGGATGTTCGCGGCAATCCCTTCAATCAGCCCGGGATGCCGATGCCAGCTACCGACGTAACTGACAGGACAGGCATTCTTCAGAGTAGCCTGTGCCTCTTCGACTTTTTTTCGATAAGCGCCGGTGCTCAGAGAGGACTGTTGTGGCGCCAGACAAAGCCCGATGATCTGTTGCGGCCCATCGCCTAACAGGTCGGCATAGGTCTCCTTGATAAAGGGATGCCAATGCCGCAACCCGACGTAGACGCGATATCGCTCGCCACCTGCCTCGTTCAATCGCCGTTCGAGCTTCTTGGCCACATCCTTGGAGATGCCAACCGCCGGGGACTTCCCGCCCGTGGCTCGATACCGCTCTCGAATTTCTTCGATCAGTTCGGGTGGCGTGGGAC
>JBDSKU010000018.1:0-8315 GCA_039916745.1 Nitrospiraceae bacterium | reverse complement strand
CAGGCTGTATGCCGAAGTTCTTTCCGGTTACGATTACCGGTTGCAATGGCTGACCCTGACCGATATTCAATTGTGTGATCATCGGCACAAGAACCGGCACGGGGGTGAGCGGAACGCCACCACTGCGCAGGGATGGCGTCTCTGTCAACGGCTGCTGCTGGAGGATGGCCATCGTTTGGTTAGACCTGAGTCCGCGCGTCCCCACATCTCCTTCGGATTGTGCCGGCGTTTCACCTGGCTGAGGCTCTTCGATCCCGCGCGGACGTACTTGGCCCTGTGGCAACATCTGATTGCGGATCTGATCAATAACGGGCTGTGCCTGCGCTCTTGCTGCGACGTGCCTCTGTTGCTGCTCTTGTTCGAACGTCGCCTTGTGCTGCTGGAATGCGGCGTCCATTTGGGCTTGAGCCTGCGGATCTGGCTGGTGACCACGCGCCGCACGTTGTGCGGTCAACGCACCCGCCTGCGCCTGCGCGACGGTACTGTCGACAGATGGATGCTGAACCATCACCGTGCCGCTTGAGTGTCCGCCTTGCTGCAGGGGAGTCGGGGTCACAAGCTTGATCTTCACCGACCACAGCACACTCGTCTGGACATCTTGCGCTGTGACCGTATAGGTCAGGCGCACCTGCCCTGTCCCTTGCTGGCTTATCGGTTGCGAGGCCGGTCTCTCTAGGGTCACGATCACCGGCGGTCCCTGGCTCTGCACGTCCACGACCACCGGTCCCGGTTGCGTGACGGCGAATCCAAACGAGTTGGCCTCTAGCCCTTGGACGTCAAATTTTTGTGGGAAGGTCGGGAGTTGCCCTTGTTTCACCGGCATACCCGGCACCGCCCGGCTCCCGACATCGCCAGTCTCCGTTGAGGCGCACCCGATCATGAGGCAAACCAGTCCAATCCCTAACATACCGATGGCACTATGACTAAAACTCTTCATGCTCTCCTCCTTCATCCTTCATCTAGAGTCACGCAGATGGTTTCTCAATCACCTACTCCGGTAAGTCGAACCATTCACGACAATGGTTCAAGCTGGGCCTCCTGAGGGTCGGTCTGCGGTACCACCACGCCATCGCGTTCGTTCTTAGGGCCTTGCAGGCCTAGACTTCACCTTTTCGGTTATATGGCGAGATAGCCTCTAGAAAAATGTTTCTCTGCCTTTCTGCAATCAATACACCGCAAAGTCGTACTCCAGGTTTTCGCGGCGAACGGTCGGGTTCTGGCCGCCTTCGGTCAGTTTCCGAACTTGATCGATCACATAGCTTTGCAACTCGCTGACCGTGATGGTCTGGTCCTTATTCGCATCCGCCCCGCGGTTCTTCAGCCCGTTGAGGAGCGCATAGGTGAACACGCCATTTTTCCACTGTTCGCCTTCAAGACTGTATTCGTTGCCGCTGGAGCTGGAGATGACTGCCGCGCCGGTTCCGCGCCGCAGATCGGCAAACCAGTCCTGCTGGAATTTCACCATGTCATTGGAGAGGCGCGGTGCGCCCGTCGGGTTTGAGCCTGTCTCGCTCGTATCCGTCGTCACGGTCACGCCACGCGCGGCTTTGAACGCGCGCATCTTCACCGTACCTGATCCGCCGGTCTCGGCTTTGGCCACGACGACCGCCAGGTCCTTCTCGATTTCTCCTGAGAAGCAGGTGTCGAGGAGCAGGAGCTTTTGGAGCGCAGGAATCCCGTCGAGAAGCAGCTCAAACTCTTCGTAGGGAAGTCCGTTTGTGGCCGGATGCTTGGGGTCGATGTCGTGGGTGCCAAAGTAGTAGTTGGACTGTTCATCGGTCATCCCGTGGCCCGCGGCGAAGACGACGACCAGATCATTGATCTTGGATTGTCTCAGCCAGTCTTTGGCTTTGAGAATTTCCGGCCTCGTGGCGTTCTGATTCGTCAAATCCAATAGATGGATCTTTCCTTTCACTCCCGGCCGCTGCTCGATTCCTTTATAAGCGCTCAAGAGATCGTTCGCATCTTTGGCGGCATAGCGCAAGTTGTAGGCTTTGTCTTTGTACTCGCTGACACCGATGCCCAGCACATAGACATCCGGTGATGCCACGTCCGCCGTCGACGTGGTGTAGATCGTCTCCCGCAAGGATTCGCTTCCCTGCTGATTGAGGACGGACACCTGAATTTTATTGCGGCCCGGCACGAGCGGTACGTGAATCTCCTGCTCATGCATGTTGACCTGCTTGTTCTGGAGCGGCAACCCAGACGTCCCATATATCGGAATGTCGTTCACAAAAACGTTAAACCGATCGAGCCTGTACGTGCTGTCGGTCGCCTTCACGCGCAGCGTCAACGTCGTCTGATTGACGGACACCGGGACATCGCTGGTGAGGATGTGCAGTTCCGGCAAGTGAAAATCGGTGCCCAGCATCTGCTCGGTCAGTCCCATTTTCTTGAGCCGTTTCTCATACGCCAGCCGGTAGCTCTGGATGAGCTCTGGCGGCGTCAGCCCCAAGCGGGCCAGCACGATGTCCGGGCGATTGAACCGTAAGTCGAACTGTTCGAAGGGATAGAGCTGTCCCTTTACACGGAAGGAGACACCTTTGATGCGGGTCTTCGACGCCCGGTAATATTGATCTGGCATCACGGCCACGAAGTCTTCATGTCCCAGCGCGATCAGGGCGGCCTGTTCCTTTCCGGTCTGAAGATTCCAGATCCGCACGGCCCCGTCGCTCCCTCCGCTGATCAGCGAGCGGCCGTCAGGCGCGAACTTGATCGATTTCACCGCCGCGGTATGCCCGATCAATTCCAGCAGATCTTGCCCGGTTGCCACGTCCCATATTTTGATCACCTCACCGTGACCGCGGGCTGCGAACCGCCCATCCTGGCTGAAGGCTGCGCCCATGCCCCCCATATTGATTTCCATGTTGCCCAGCAGGCTCAGGGGATCGAACCCGCCTGTCCTTGGGGCTTTCGGTGGTCGTACTTTCTGGCCGGTGGCCCCGTCCCATACATCTTTTCCCTTTGCGCCATCGCCTAGGAGCAATCGACCGTCGGCACTGAATGCCAGACTGTTCGCTCCTCCTCCCATCTGTTCACTTGCCATATCCAGAAACTCTGAAGGGTCCTGCATCATCGCGACAGGAGGGGTGCTCGGCGCGCCGCCAAATCCAAACAGCGAACCGAGTCCGCTGCCTCGACTCGGCATTCCTGGGAAGCCTCCCTGAGCCAATAACGACTGGAGATCTCCTCCCTTCGGCATCCCACCGGCAGTTGAAGCCGGCGAGGTGCTCGCCGCTCTGCCGATTATCCGGACCAGCCGGCCGGTCTGCAGATTCCAGAGGCTCACCTCATGCTGTTTTCCCACGGCCACCAGGTGTTCGTGTGGGTGGACGGTAATCGTCTGAACCCAGTGCGACATCGCTTCCATTTTTTCCAGCATCGCGGGATCCATGGCCGGTTGGTCCGAGGCGCGTTCCTCCATCATGGCTTTGAGCTGAGGGTCCATTCCTTCATAGCCGGCAGACGGGTTTTTCATCAAGTCGAATGTTTTGGGGCGCTGGCCATGAGGAATCGCGATCCGTCGCAATTCCTTTCCCGTCGCCGTCTCCCAGATAGCCAACTGATCGCGGACCGCAGTAATCACTCGCGTGCCGTCACGCGTAAACCGCACGGTTGTATAGGCAAACTCCCCGGTCGGCAGCGACGGCATCAGGTTGCGCAATTGCCGTCCGGTACTCATGTCCCACAACCAGACGGACCCATCCATACAGCCGGTTGCCAGGACAGCTCCGGTATCGTTTACCGCGACGGATCGCACGCCCGTTCCTCCGGGACAATCGAACGACCGAATGATTTGACCTGTCGCCAAATCCCAGTATTTGGCGCTCCCCCCTTCCGTGGCTGCCACCAAGGCTCGGCCATGCGGGGCGATGACGAGATCTGCGACTCCGCTGACTCCACCGGCGAGCCTGGTTTCCTTTCCGCTCGATAGGTCGCGCAGGAGCGGCGCCCCTCCACCCTTCGATGCCAATACAAGTTGCGTCCCATCCTGACTGAAGCTTACGGCGGTGGATTGCAAGGTCGTCTGAACCCGTCCACTCGGGATTTCGATGAGCTTTGTGGTCCCGTCGTCTGTGGCCAATGCGACCAGCGTTCCGTCGGGGCTGAAGACCAGACCGTTCGTCATCCCGATCATGCCTGACGCTCCGGTCGAAATTGTCTGAACCGGCTTCCCCGTGTTCAAGTCGGTAAGAATAAGGCTCCGCGTCGGCATGTCCTCCCGAATGAGCCAATGACCGTCCGGACTAATTTTGCCTCCTACGCCCTCGGCCATTGTGATAGGCCATTTCTTCCGCAGTTTCTTACCCAGCAGATCCCACACCAGCAATTCTTGCTTCATGGTCGGCAACGAGGGCGTTCCGAACCCGAACAAGGATCCAATCGATGTGGACATACTGGTATCGATCCTTGTCGTGAGGAGGATGGTTCCATCCGGACTGAGCGCGACGGGGTTCTGAGTTTCGGAATCAGGAAATGTCCAAAGGCTCTGGCCAGTGGCGAGGTCGATGGAGGACAGTGCATGATTGTCTCGCGATACGCGGGCCACGGCGATCCGACCGTCAGCGCTGAGGGTCGCGCCTGCAGCCATCAACGAGCCCACGCTCCGTACTTCACGGCCCGAGGCCACCTCGATCACTTTCACTCCGCTCGTCATGTCTGCCGTGACCAATCGCGTACTGTCCGGACTAAACGCGAGCATGTCGCTTCCCAGCATGCCATAGCCTGTCAGGGTCCTGACCTCCTGGCCGCTCGCGACGTCCCAAATTTTCACGGTAGCATCCTGACCGGATGACGCGATGTATCGCCCGTTTGGACTGAGGGCGAGTGTGCGAATACCGCTCGCATGGCCGGTCTGAAAGACCACCTGTACGCCGTCTGCACTGACCGACGCGTGTTTGGCTGGAGCCTTACCCATCATCCGATTGGTCAATTGCTGGATATCTGCGTCAGACGGCTGCCTGTACTCTGGGATCGTCGGCCCCGTGAACATGGAAATGACCCCGCATCCACTTGGGAGGCACGCGAGCAGGATCAGCCACATTGTCAAATGTCGCTGTGGTTGATGTGATCGTGTCATATCAGCGGTCTCCTTCGGTCAGCAGCAGAGGCTAAGGTTCGGCGGGGCGAGAAGTATAACATGGGGCCTATCCTATAGGGTGGACAGATGCGTGGATGTCAGTCGCGGGAGGGGTAGGTATGGTTCACAGAATATGTTTCCATTGGATTGATAGGTGGATTGACAGGCTCTAGGGGGAGACCTACACTCGCACGGCTTTGAACGTCTGGAACCGATAGGACGACAGACTGCGCAGGGTGGCCGATCGTGGCCGCGAGCGACTGGGTATGTTCAACGAGGAGGAGGCCGGTATGAGAAACGTGGGAAGGGGATTCGCTCTTGTGATGCTGCTGTGTGTGGCCGGTTGTGCGACGCCATCGCAGGATGCCAGTCAGGCCGTCGATGCGACCATCGTCACTCTTCCGCAAGCCGTTCATTTTCAGAGCCTTGAAGGGGCCGATCTGGTCGTAAAGGCAGGCACCTAGCGTGTGGAACGTGCGGCGCTGGAAGGGCTCACGCTGAAGGCCGTGGATACCTGGCATGGCCACGGTTAAAACCGGCCAGACGACCTACGACTTCAATCTGCGCGGTCCCTTGGCGCTGGTCGCTCCGGAAGGGGAAGACATCCGCCACATTGCGTTGTTGTTACCGAGCGGAGAGGCCCTGGATGCTTCTGGCTCGCTCAGTGGCATCCAGTCCCGCGCTGCCTCGCCACCCATGATCTCTCGCATGGCATTACAACAATCGGTGCAGGTGTTGAGGCCAACCTAACTCACGTTGTTCGCGATGCCCCCTCCAGACCCCTGTGCCGGGGCCATTCCTCCAGCTCCCGTCATGACCGCGCCGATACTCTTAAAACCGTTGGCTCCAAACCTGACGAATAAACAATTCATAGACCAGTCTGTTATTCCGCAAGAGTTCGGGCCAGATCCCATTCCTGACGTCGTGGACTGGCAGCCTACACAAAAGGTTCCCGCAGGCAGGCAGCTCATTATTCAAGGCCGCAGCCTGGACCCTTCGCGCTTTGTCGCCAAGATCGGCGAAACCGTCTTGCCGATGGCCACCCAATCTTCCTCGGAAATTCGGCTGACGATTCCGGCAGGCCTTCGTGCTTTTGGGATGCCCTTAGTGGTCTATCACCGAGGTGGGACGCCGCGGACATTGGAACCCGGATACGAAGTTTTCGACCCGGCCTCCAAAATCACACGCGTCGTGCCGGAAACGTTCAGTCAAGGCGACCTCGTCACCATTTGTGGCGTCAGCGTCTCGCATCTGCGGTTAAGCGAGTCAGTCAGGACCAACGCGGGTGCCAGCGGGGTTCCCCAGTATGAGACGAGAACGCTCGCCTTTGTTGGAATACCCAACGGGCAATATCAGGCCTATCACTACTTCGATCTCATCAACCCGATCGCATCATCGTCCGGCGATCGACTGACATTCGTGGTTGGAACGAGTCTGTATAAAGAAGTCTTCAGAGCTGCCACTCCGGACGGGAAAGCCGCCTATACCGATATCGTCCCAGATCCGGCACCAGCGAATCCCGTGACCGGTCCCCTGAGCTTCCACTCGGAAGCGAACCCGACCAACAGTCGGGACGTTATGGCTCCAAATCCTGTGACCTGGCGCTTGGGTGGACCGAGAATCGTGAAAGTTGGCATGCACCCCAATACCCAATTTGGCCTCGGCGAGCCATTTTTCATGCAACCGACTATTCTACCGAATAACACTATGTATCCCGGATATGGGGTGGGTCGGATGTTTGTCGTGGAGGGCAGTAACTTGGTGGGCCAGTACCGCATCGGCACAGTTCCCGTTCCGCAACTGAGCCTGCTGTCTTCCGATGAAACGAAGGTGGGCGTGGTGCCGCCTCCTACCGTGTTCGGCGGCGAGCTCTGCGGCGCGAAGAATGGCGTCACAGGATGTGGGCCAACTCCCGTCACTGTTGTGCCGGGGCCAGTGCTGGCGTCCTTGCCGAATTTTCCGCTCGCAGTGCGTGTCACCCACACCATCAACGGCTTGCACCTTCGCCCCTCAGGTGTAGCCGGCCTCACCTATGAACTCTTCGTGTCGGGTCTGATGAATCCTTCGCAACAAATTGCCGGTGGGTCTGCACCCACTATCGGTCAATGCAACATGGCGCTTCAGGTGCTCGAGTATACCGATTCCCGTCTCCAATTCCGCTTCGGCGATCCGGCCGGCCCGACTCCTAACAGCAGCTGTATGGCGTTCCTTGCCAACTATTTCGACGCGACCAGTCCCAATCGACCGACGATGTTCTTGATGGGGAAATACAACGACAAACAGTTGCCTGTCTGGCATCAGCAATTTCATCTGACCCAGTAGGTCATTCGGTCGAGTCGTGTAGGGCCAGCGGCAGGAGTCCTGCCGCTGGCCCGTGTATTTGGATGACCGTGAACGGTCATGTTTTCTTACAGGTCAGGCATGCGGGCTTCTGCCTGCCTCCTCAAAACTGCCGGGCAGGACAGCCGATGGATACGCGGCCACCATGAGTTTCTAGGTACGGAATTAGGTGAATGGGTAGATTACTGCTGGGCTGCGGCGAAACTATTGTTGGGTATATCCGATCCGGATCGGACTGATCTTATGGCCGGGGGTCGGCTTGGCCGTCATGAAAACGTAGACCAAGTATCCACGATCACGATTGACCACGGGGATCGCGAGAGTGCCGACAGTCATGAGGGTGCTCCGCATCGCGGATGCGCAATCACTCTTGATAGACACATCGAGAAGCGAGTCTCCTGGGGGCAGCATTCCCATGCTCGAAGCGCCCAGGCTGAGCCTGTGCGCGAGCAGACCAACTTGCACATCTTCGTCAAGCGCGTCGTACACGAGCACCGACATCTCACGAATGATGGCTCCATCCGGCAATTGAACCGGCGCGGCCAATCTCGTGGCATAGGTGCCTGACGGCGCCGTCACCGTGAGTATGGTGCCAAGGATGTTACTTTGCTCGTCGACCGCGATCGGCGTAATCGGCGCTCCCGTGTTTGTTTTCATATTTTCGAACAGCAGGCTGCTCGCCAATGTCAGAGGAGAAATCGTGATGAAATGGGTGGACGGGACCGGCTGAGGCGCCACGATGCTGTCCGGTCTCGCTGACACCGTGCAGGGCTTTGTCGGGGCGAACGTCGCAACGGCTGACGTCGCGTAGGCATACTTCTTCAGCGCTCCGGCCGAAACGAGCGCAGGTCCCCGGCTGTGAATGCCACTGGGCGATCCCTTCGCATCCAATGTG
>JBDSKU010000017.1:0-3203 GCA_039916745.1 Nitrospiraceae bacterium | reverse complement strand
GGCATAGGGACCTGGCGCCAACGGGGTAAGGTGATAGACCGGACTGCGGACCAGTTCGACCTGGGCCGTTTCGATCGTGAGCGTTCCACCATTCGACATGGCATCCCGCGCGTTGACGACGAGATTGACCAGAACCTGTTCAAGCTGGGCCTGGTCTGCGCACAACCGCCCGTTCGTCGGGTCGAGTGTGGTGACCAGCTTGATGTTCTCGCCGATCAGGCGGCGCAGCAAACTTTCCAAGTTTGTGACAGCGGTGTTGAGCGACAGAACTTTCGGGTCCAGCGATTGTTTGCTACTGAACGCGAGTAGCTGACGGATCAACGTCGCGGCCCGTTCGCCGGCCTTCAAGGTTTCATCGACCTTTCCCCGAAGAGGATGCTGAGGACCAAGTTCCGTCGAGATGACTTGGCTGTAGCCTAAAATGACGGTCAGGAGATTATTGAAGTCATGCGCGATCCCTCCTGCCAACCGGCCAACCGCCTCCATCTTCTGGGACTGCCGAAACTGTTTCTCGCTCTGCCGAAGGGCTTCCTCAGCCCGTTTTCGTTCGGCTCGGTTATTGAGTTCACGTAACGCGCGCAGGACCGAGGGCACCAGTCGCCCGAGCCGTTGCTTGAGGACATAGTCCGTCGCGCCTTGATGCATGGCGTCGATCGCCAGCTCCTCTCCGATGGTGGCCGAGACGAAGAGAAACGGCACGTCTGGACAATGTTGACAGGCTAACGCGAGGGCGGCCATGCCATCGAAACCTGGAATCGAATAGTCCGCGAGGATGAGGTCGATCCGGCCGGCCTTCAAGGCCTCCAGAAAGGTCTGACGCGTATCGACGAGTTGCGACTGACAGGGAATCCCGCCCTCGTTCAAGGTGGCCGTAATCAATTCGGCGTCAACCGGATTGTCTTCAAGTTGGAGCAGACGGAGAGAGATTCTCACAAGTCCTTTACAGGGAGGCTAGTTGGTCGACGCTGAGCTGTCTGGGGGCGGCTCGTTGATGATGCCCCAAAACACACTGAGCTCTTTCACGGCCGTGATGAACTGGTGAAACTCAACCGGTTTCACCACATAGGCATTGGCGCCCAGCGCATAACTTTGGGCCAAATCGCATTCTTCTCGCGAGGACGTGAGCATGACGACGGGAATCGGTTTGAGGTTCACGTCATTCTTGATCGTCCGTAACACTTCGAGTCCGTCGACTTTTGGCATCTTGAGATCGAGGAACACGACCACGGGATTGCCCTGTTGCCTGGAGGCAAAGACCCCGCGGCAATAGAGGTAGTCGAGGACTTCAGCCCCGTCATGGCAGACCACCACCTTGTCGGCGATGTGATGTTCCTCCATGGCGGCGAGCGCCAACTCAGCGTCACGAGGGTTATCTTCCGCAAGCAAAATGGGTTTGACCGTGGTCATTTGAGAGACCTCGCGACTGGAAGGGAAAAGGAGAAGGTCGCGCCTTGATCCAGCGCCCCTTCGGCCCACGTCCGCCCACCATGCCGATGGATAATGCGGCGCACGTTGGCAAGCCCGATGCCGGTCCCTTCAAACTCATCGCTCCGATGAAGACGCTGAAACACCCCGAACAGCTTGTTCACATACTGCATATCGAATCCCACCCCATTGTCTCGCACAAAGATCTCGACCTCGCTTGGGTTTCGCTTCGTGGCGCCGATCTCGATCTTCGCCTCAGGCCTGGTGGCGGTGAATTTCAAGGCATTGGTGATGAGATTCACGAGCACTTGGCGAAGCATCGCCGGATCACCTAACACGAGAGGCAATGGGCTCATTGTCCAGGAGATTGTTCGGCCTTGCAAGTCAAGATGCAAATCGTGGAGGATCGTCTTGACGAGCTGGTCTAAATTGACCGTGGTGCGCAGCATGTCCTGCCGGCCCATACGGGAAAACACCAGCAGATCGTCAATGAGCTGCCCCATCTGTTTGGCGGAGTCGGAAATTGTTTGGAGATACCGGCGCGCTTTGTCATTGAGCGCCTCACCGGCTGCCTTCGACAAGAGGGCGGCATACCCGTCGATATGGCGGAGTGGGGCACGCAGGTCGTGCGACACGGAATAGCTGAACGCTTCCAACTCTTTATTGGCGGCCTGAAGCAATTCACCCCGATTTTCCAGCTCCGCAGCAACGCGGCGACGCTCGGTGACATCGTGATGGATCAGCACATAGACGGAGGCCAAGAGAACCAACTGCAAGAGCGCGCCCAGTCCGAGCAAGGCAATCGTATTTCTCATGCTTCCGGCAGACTGGCTGACTCGGACCTGAATGGCTCGCTGCTCAACCCCGTCAAGCTCAGTCATCACAGAGTGAATCCTCTCAAGCTCGTTCTTTGCCGCTCCGGAGAGTGCGAGGTGGCGGACCGCCTCATAGCCATCTTTCTCTCGTCTGGTGATGGCGCGCGCCTCCGCATCCAATTGCCGGTCGATGAGCGCTTCGAGTGTCGCCACCCGGGACTGCTGTTCAGGCCACTCGTTCGTCAGCCCTCTGAGATACCGAAGGTATTCCGGCATCTGTTCGACAGTACTCCGATAGAACTTCAAATAGGATTCTTCCCCGGTCACCAGATAGCGACGATGCCCGCGCTCGGTCGCCTCGAGGGCTTCGCTCACCGACTCGAGCAGCTGCACTAACTCATGGCTCTTGCTGTCGAGCCGGCTATTCTCAATCAACACAGAGGTGTTGCGATAGGAAATGGCGCTGATCACCACAATGCCGGCAAAGACGAGTCCAAAGCCTGCGAGGACGCGTCGCTCGATCGACCAGTGGGTCAACCATTCCATGAGTTTGCCGCTCTTGGGAGTCGGCGCCGCGCTGGCGCCGGGAGCGGGCTCAGGCGGAATGGGCGTGACCGGATGTTGTGGTGCGACGAAAGCCATGGCTCACGCGTCTGCGGATGTGAGAATGCGAGGAAATACTGTGGCCACTATACTCTGAGCCGGGAGACCCTGCGAAAAATATTGTAGCAGACTTCTCGCCAAACGCTGTGAGGAACCGACTCGGATGGATTTACCCACCGACTGGAGTGACGGCAGGGGGAATGGGAATGGAGACGGCTGGATCCGCTATGCCGGAAAACATCATTGTGGCCGAGACGACCCAATCGGTAAAGGGTTGTGGATAAATACCGATCACAAGGGTGCCGGCGAGACAGACGTACAGCACGGCTTTGATTGGACCAGAAACCGTAATGGGGGAAG
>JBDSKU010000016.1:0-2666 GCA_039916745.1 Nitrospiraceae bacterium | reverse complement strand
GCCATCGACGAACCGGAGTAACTGCACGAGCTTGGCAAACGCCGCCTCATCAACGCCTCCTCCGAATTGAGCGAGGCTCTCGCGGACGCGATCACGCAGATCCGCCACCTGTCGATTGGCTTTGGCCACCCCGATCACGGGCACGGTCAAATGCCCCCGCTTGATCATGGCCTGCAGAGCGGGAAAGATCTTTTTGAACGCCAAGTCACCGGTGGCGCCGAACAGCACCAGCGCATCGGCATGTGAGTCAGTCATCCGTCCCTCCGTCGCTGATTGCGCACGATGTCGAGTTGATCAGCCACGGTCTCATGCCGACGCCCGATCGATGGCTACCTTGAGGGTCGCGAGCCCCGCGTTGACATCGGAGCCCAGATGCACGCGCAACAGCCTGCGGCCGCGCTCCGCTAACACATCAAAATCTCCTCGGGCCTGCGCGGCTTTGACGACGCCGAAGGTATACCGTTGTCCGGGTACCGGTAGATCCGCCGCATCCTCGCAGGTGATCTGAAGAAACAGGCCGCTGTTCGGCCCTCCCTTATAGGCCTGTCCTGTAGAGTGAAGGAATCGAGGCCCGAATCCCAGACAGGTGGCTACCCGTTTTGTCGCTCGGACAATATGGCGAATGGCTTGAAGGCGCGCCTCATGGACCGCGTTCATTTCGATATAGGCCAACAGCGCAAAGTAATCGCCGGCTGCGAGTTGGTCCAGATGGGCTCGCAGAACATTCGTCAGCGACGGATGTTTTCCCGCCGCAGCCGTGAGGATCTCCGCATAGGCTGGATCGGCGTATAATCTGACCCCTTGCTCTTCTAAGATCGGTGATTCCGGCGGAAGCGCCCCGGTTCGTTCATACTCGGACGTCAAGTGTTTGGTCGCCACTTTGCTGGCCTCCACGTCCGGCTGATTAAACGGGTTGAGACCCATGATCGCTCCCGCAACCGCCGTGGCAAATTCCCAACGGAAAAACTCTTGGCCCAGGTCATAGAGGTCCGCCACCGAGATGCGAACCACCGGCTGTCCCGCCTGCTCGAGTATGTCAACGGCATCGTCCTGGTTCTTTACCGGGTCAGTCTGCAAGCGGAGGTACACGAACAGGCGGTCGGCTCCATAGACATCCGGCGTCCCGACCGATTCGCGATCGATCGGGATGATCCCCTTGCCTCCCTTGCCGGTCGACTCGGCCAAGAGCTGTTCAAGCCACGCGCCCAACGCCGCTAGGCCGGGGGAGGCAACGATCGTCACTTTATCGCGGCCATGATTGGCAAGCAGGCCCAGGATCGTGCCGAGTACGAGGCCGGGATTCTCCTCGGCCTGCACATAAGAAGAACAGGCTTCCACCATCTCTTCCGCCCGTTCGAGAATCTGAGTCACGTCGACGCCCATCACGGCTGCGGGCACCATGCCGAAATTTGACAGAGCCGAATAGCGGCCTCCGATACTGGCAAGCCCGAAATAGAGGTGACGAAAGCCATCCGCTTCAGCGGCCTGTTGCAGCGCCGACCCTCGATCTGTGATCGCGATGAACCGCTGCGCGGCCTCTTTCGGCCCAATGAGGCGCGCAACCCGGTTGAAGAAATATTGTTTAAAGATATTCGGCTCGAGCGTCCCCCCGGACTTGCTCGAGACGATGAAGAGGGTGGTCGCGAGATTCACCTTCTCCTCGACGGCTTTGATCTGAGCCGGATCGGTCGAATCCAGCACGTGGAGCTCCGGATAGCCCGCCTTCTTTCCGAACGTCATCTTCATGACTTCAGGACAGAGACTGGACCCACCCATTCCCAACACCAGGGCGTGCGTGAGTCCCCTGCGCTTGACCTCATCCGCAAGGCTGGTGAGGAGAGGGAGATGGGCCAATTGGTCCTCAGTGATTCCCAGCCACCCGAGCCATTGGCCTTCGTCCTCACCGGTCCAGAGCGATGAGTCGTGCGACCACACACGTCGCACCTTCTTGCCGTCGGCCCATTGCTGAAGTTCGGACTGCACGCCCGCAGCGAGAGGGGCCGGCAGCCTATACGAACATCCATTGAGTAGACCAGCTGCGCTCGCCTTGCCCTGGCGCTCGACGGCAGCGAGGAGTGCGTTGAACGCGTTACTAAAGAGCTGCAACCCCTCCTCCAACAGACGGTCAGTGATCTCCTTCATCGAGAGCCCGACTCGCTCGAGTACGAGCAGGGTCGCGTTCGCGTCCTCGACACCTTGGCTGAGTCGGCTGTCGGGGCGGCCGTGATCGCGAAAGGCGTCGAACGTCGCTGGGGGAACCGTGTTGACCGTCTCGGGGCCGATCAGTTCTTCCATGTACATCACGTCGCGATACTTGGGATTTTTTGTGCCGGTACTGGCCCAGAGTACCCGCTGGGTCATCGCTCCGCGCCTGACGAGCGCCTCCCAGCGCACACCGGAAAACAGCACCCCATACCGTTGATAGGCCAGCTTCGCGTTCGCAATGGCGATCTTCCCTTGGAGGCTTCTGAGCAGAGCCTGCTCCATCTCTTTCGTTGAGATCTTGAGGCGCGCGGCAATCTCGGCATCGACCGCCGTATCGATACGGCTGACGAAGAAGCTCGCCACGCTGGCCACGCTCCCGACATCGCCGCCCCGCGCCGCCAACTGTTCCAGGCCCGTGAGATAGGCCTCGGCGACATGCTCATAGGTCTCTTGCGCGAAGA
>JBDSKU010000015.1:0-6417 GCA_039916745.1 Nitrospiraceae bacterium | reverse complement strand
TAAGGGGAGGTGGACATCCGGCTCTTCTGACACCATATAGCCTTTGAGAATCCAATCGAAGAAGTCTTGCGCGGTTTCCGCATGCCAGACAAGCATGCCGGTATTGAGAAGGTAGGCAATCTCGAGTGTGTCCGGCTGAATCGATAGCGGTGAGTTGATGCCGCGGCAGGTGACGATCATTTGAATCGGCAACCGTGCGCCGGACCACATCGGGAAATTCTCCATCGCGCGCATCGTGCCTGGGCCCGCGGTCGTCGTAAAGACGCGAGCTCCGCCGAAAGCCGCTCCCGCACATTGCGACATGACGGCGAATTCGCTCTCGCCGCGGAAGTAATCACCGATGTACCCCTCGGCAAAGAGTTCGCCAATCAAGGCGGCCGCTTCGCTCTGTGGTGTAATCGGGTAGGCAATCATCACGTCGCAACTGGCCCGCCGAAGCGCTTCCTTGATGACCTCGCTGCCCGTATAGAACGACGGCGTACGGGGCGCATCGTTCATCATTTTCCAGGTGTCGGTAAAGGTCTGCCCTTTTTTATTTTTCGTGCCGATGACTGAGTGTGTGTCTGCCATGGATCAGCCTCCTTTCACTCTCTCCAGAACTTCAAACGGCTTAGTTTGAGGCTCCGCTCTTTGCTGATGTCAGCCGTGGTTGGACTGTCCCTTTCAACTTTCTCACCCACTCGGCCAGTTTCATGATCTTTTCGACTGATGCGTCGCGGAAGGACAACATCGCATCTTCATGGCCGGCCTGAGCGCACATGGCAACCGTGTAACAGGAGGTGCCACCTCGAATGATTTTGAGCGCCAAGTTTGCCTGATGGCAATGGACCCCGACGAACATGCAGCAATCAATTCTATTATGCCAAATGGTCAGGTTTGGGTGGTTGGGATTGATTTCAACTTCAGGATTGATCTTGGGATACTTAGGGCGGTAGTCCGGCATCGGAATGAGCATGGGCGTCTGCCCTGGCTGCACGCATTCTTTGAGCGTGTTGTACAAGTGACGGATGGCGGTTGCCTTTTTGGCAGCCTTCTCGTTCCATGCCCACAGAACCAAGGGGCCAGGGAAGATCGTCGGCACTTTGGCCATGAGGAATTGTTTTGCCGCTTCCTCGTATGCCTTTTCCTCTGGGACGATCACACCGTTGATATGGGCTTCCCCAGGGTTCGGCAAGCAAATGCCCATGCTCGCAGCTGATGGAGGAAGGAAATGTTCCGGGCCTGGAAGGACGCGATACTGAGTCATTACAGCTTACTCTCCGGCAAGGGGTTAAGGAACGAGAAACACAAGTTTTTCGATGATCTGGATCTTCCTTACTCTAAGCTTTTTCTATGCCACCTGCAACCTCGCAGAAGGCCCACCGTCGTGAAATTTCGGGCCATCTAATGAGAGAGGCTTAGGCCTTTTGTCCTGAGCTGCTGGCTTTGCCTGCAGGTAGCTAATCGTGCCCGTTGAAGTGCGCATATTATAGAGATGTGGATTTTGCCCTGTCAAACTAATCGGCATGGCTTCAGTAGGTATGGATTGGCTAGCTGCTCGTAAATAATGAGTGCGTATTCAATATGTTGTGAGGTGCCATGGTAATTGCTCGCAGGCAGGGTTGGACCCGAGGACGCAGGCCCGCTCAAGGTCGTCTTTGGCGAGTCGCCCCTGTAAGTGTCCTCGATACAGTCTTGCCCTGCTGACCAGGGCCACAGCATTGGTGGGGTCGACCCGAATAACAGTGGACAGATCTTCAATCGCCCGCTCCGGCTGATTCAGCTTGAGGTAGATTTCGCTTCGAAGCGCATAGGCCTCCTTTTGATAGGGGATCCAGCTTTCAGGCGTTTGGGCATTAATTAACTTCTTCAGTGTGGTCAATGCCTGCTGCCAAGATTTTGTCTCTGCCTGGCGGCGAGCTTGCGTCGTGTATGCGCCGATGAGCCGCTGGCGGGCGATATCGGCAAACGGATCGAGCTCAAGGACTTGTTCGTAGGCAGCGGTGGCCTCGTCCAATTGCTTCAACCATGTGAATGTATCTCCCTTCCCAACCCATGCCCATACATTTTTGTCGTCGAGTGTGATGGCGCGATCAAAGTCTATCCTGGCTTTATTCAGATAGTCCGAATAGTCCGAGGGCTGAGCCTGTTGAGAAAAGGCCAGTGAGACCAGCCGGAGATAGGTTTGGCCTCGTACGATCAGTGGATCGACGTAACGGTCATCGAGCGTAGAGGCATCGGTACTGAGCTGAATTTTGTCTCGTAAGTTGTGTGTGCGGATCGCGGTTTCCAGCAGCGCGTGCGCTCGTTGCTGTGAGGCGGACTTTCCGCCCGGCTCAATGGCCAACATTCGGACACCGATCGGCTGCCGTTGAAGCTCTTGCAGTTGGGAGCGCAATTGGTGGTTTTCCTGCTGGAGCTGGCGAAAGTGTTGTGCGAGTTGCTGATCGGATTGAAGTCGGTGTATGGCCTCCGCGAGGCTGCTTATATTGACCGTGGTGCGAATGCGTACAAAGAAGACGGGGCGATCCTGCTCGAAGGAGCGTCGGGATTCGAGAATTTCCGTTTCCGTGATGGCGGCGGCAATCGTTCTGATTTCCAGAGAGCTTGCTTGCGCGCTTCTCCCTCCAGATTCTTTTTCCACATCGTGGAATGTAGCTTCGAGGTAGACCCCTGCTTCCTCTACTGCTTTACGCTGAGCTCGTTGGAGGACTTTCTCCTCTGCGTCGGCCAACGTGTCGCCATCGGCCATCACATACTGACTGTCGGCAATGACGGTTTTAGCGGGCGCGCCAAATGCTGGGTTTCCCCAGAGTAGAAGCGCGAAAGAAAGGCAGAGCAGTCGCCGACTCTAGCGTCATGCTCTCAACCATACCGTCCGATGGCTGAAGGGGCAATGTGCCCAACGCGGGGTCCGGAAGCATAGGGGAGGCGAACATATGGAGAGCGAGGGGTTATCGTCTATGGTTTCTTGGGGAAAATCTGAGTGAAAGGGTGGACTTCGACCCGCTCGAACACACCGTGGACTGTATAGGGGTCTTCGCGTGCGAACTGCTGTGCATCTTCCAGCGAGCCCGCCTCAATGACGATCAGGCTTCCAGTTTTATCCGTGAGCGGACCGGCCAGCACAACCCGGCCTTGCGCGTCGAGGGGCTCCATCTTGGCGAGATGCGCAGGACGATAGATTTTTCGCTTGGCCTCTCCGTCGGGACCGTCGAATCCGAGAATAACGAACTTCATCTTGATACCTCGAAGGTACTGTAAAATGTTGAGCTCAGGCGAGATCCTCGATTGGGCAGCGATCTTTATAGCCGGTGGTCGTTTCATGCCACCAGCGAACCTCTTGCTCTCCGAGCTTCCAGCAGAGATAGACCACTCGACCGTCACGAAGATGGGGGAAATCACAGAGGCCAAGGTCCAGGTCCTTCACCAGGATGCCAAGCTCCTGGATCGCTTGAAGATTCGTACTGACTTGCTGAAGGCCGGAGATGTACAGGTGCCCGACAGTGCTGCCCCCGCCATATTCAGCCCTTGCGCTAGCTTTCTTAACTTCATCCTTCGTTCGAGCCAAGACAGCCTTGGCCTGCTGGATTGATATCAGCTTGGAGTTAAGCTGGGGGATGAGGTGATTAGCCTCGGATAACGTAAACATTCGCTCGTGCTGTTCCTGTTCGTCGTCATGTGCCATGATGTACCTCTAGGGAAGTTCCTCATGTATCACACCGTTCTTTTAGGCTGCAACTGCAAGGCTGGCGTAAGCATATCGTCGGATTCAGGAGAGACGATTTCAGCTTGACCGGGCAAAGGGGAAGAGGGCTGATGGAAAAATAGAGAGTGATTCATATTGACAAGGAACATTGCTCGCGTTATCCTTGGACCAATACTCAGCTCGGATCAGCGTTCTCTCCACACAAGAAGACTTCCGGGGCACATCTCGAAGCAAGCCACAATCGTTCAGGCCATAGAGACATTCAGCTCGGCATGAGTTTCCCCTTGCGACAATATCCGCAATTATGAGACAGAGCCGTACCCTGATTAGCGACGGGCGTAAGCCAGTAAGTCCTTCACGGGTCACCCTCTTTAGCTAAACACACACGACATACGATCATCGAAGACATTGCCATTCATTCGGTTTCTGGACAATTTCCCATGGTTCACCACGTGCGAGCGCTGCCGATGATGACGCAGCTGAGGGCTTGAGAGGATACTCATGACACAAACGAAGGGGGAGGTTATGCATCTCGCGGAGCTGAAGCAGAAATCTATTGCCGATCTCAATGAGGTGGCGCGCGATCTGAAGATCGATGGCGCACCGAATCTGCGAAAGCAGGAATTGATTTTCGCGATTCTGCAGGCGCAAACCGCGAATAATGGCGTAGTCTTTGGCGAGGGCGTGCTCGAAACGCTCCCCGACGGATTCGGATTTCTGCGTGCTCCCGATTCGAACTATCTTCCAGGCCCCGACGATATTTACATCTCCCCCTCTCAAATTCGGCGTTTCAATTTGCGCACCGGCGACACCGTCTCCGGCCAGATCAGACCGCCGAAGGAGAGCGAGCGATATTTCGCGTTGCTGAAGGTCGAGAAGGTCAACTTCGAAGATCCCGAAGTGTCCCGCGACAAGATCCTCTTCGATAACCTGACGCCGCTCTATCCCGAAGAACGCCTGAACCTCGAGTTTGATCGTGAAGAATATTGCACCCGCGTGATGGAGCTCACGACTCCGATTGGCAAAGGTCAGCGTGGGCTGATCGTCGCGGCTCCCCGAACCGGCAAAACGATGATGTTGCAGGCCATTGCCCGGGCCATTCTCAAGAACCATAAAGAAGTGACCTTGATCGTGTTGCTCATCGACGAACGGCCGGAAGAAGTCACCGACTGGCAGCGGCAGGTCAAGGCTGAAGTTATCAGCTCTACCTTCGATGAGCCGGCTCAGCGCCATGCTCAGGTGGCTGAAATGGTGCTGGAAAAGGCGAAGCGGCTAGTCGAACATAAAAAAGATGTCGTGGTGCTGCTGGATAGCATCACCCGTCTGGCGCGTGCCTACAATACGATTGCACCGCCAAGCGGCAAGGTGCTGTCGGGAGGATTGGATTCGAACGCCCTCCAGCGTCCGAAGCGGTTCTTTGGCGCGGCCCGCAACATCGAAAATGGCGGCAGTCTGACCATCATGGCGACGGCACTGGTCGATACGGGCAGCCGGATGGACGACGTCATTTTTGAAGAATTTAAAGGGACGGGCAACATGGAAGTCCATCTCGATCGCCGCCTGGCCGACAAGCGGCTCTTCCCGGCCATCGATATTAGCCAGTCCGGGACGAGAAAAGAAGAATTGTTGGTGGACAAGGATCGCCTCAACAAGATGTGGATCCTGCGTAAGGTGCTGAGTCCACTTGGGACGATGGAAGCTATGGAGTTCTTGATGGACAAGCTGCACGGCACCAAGACCAATCAGGAGTTTCTCCAATCGATGAATCGGTAACATCCGACTTGTAACTAGTGTCGAGACAGAGTACAGTAACTGGCCTTCGAATGGGCGAAGGTCGAAGATTTTGACGTCAGGGGAGTGGGAACTATGAAGAAGGGTATTCATCCCGTGTATCGGGAAGTCGGGGTGCACTGCGCCTGCGGCAACAAATATAAGACCCGATCGACGGGCGGCGATATCAATGTCGATATCTGTTCGAACTGCCATCCGTTTTTCACGGGGACGCAGAAAATTATCGATACCGAAGGACGCGTCGAACGATTCAAGAAGAAGTACGCCAAGAAAGAGAAGTAGCTCGAGACGTGATCATACGAGGGACCCTGCTTCGCTGAGGGGCAGGGTCTCTTTGTTTTTGTGCATCAGGGGTGGAGTGCGAATTTAAAGGGAAATGGGGCCATGGAAGCCGTCTTACTGAAGAAATGGGAAGTGCTTGCGACTCGGTATGATGAGCTGACGAGTCAGCTCATGGACCCGTCTTTGATGAGCCAACCCTCGCAGCTCCACAAAGTCAATAAAGAGCGGACGGATATCGAGCCGGCTGCCAAGCTGCTCGTCACCTATCGGGACAACGCCAGGCAGTTGGAAGAAGCGGTTCAAATCCTTGCGGACCCCACGGCCGGAACCGAGATGCATAAGATGGCGATGGAAGAGAGCGCCCAGCTCGAACGTCAGCAGGCCGAGATCGAACAGCGGGCCCAAGAGTTTCTCATTCCCAAAGATCCGCGAGACGAAAAAAGTCTGCTCTTCGAAATTCGTGCCGGAACCGGTGGTGACGAGGCGGCGCTCTTTGCCGGGGTATTATTTCGCATGTACAGCAAGTATGCGGAGAACAAGGGCTTTAAGGTCGATGTGGTCGAAGCCACAGAAATCGGTGGCGGAGGCTACAAGGGAGTCGTTGCGCTGATTGAAGGTAAGGGTGCGTACAGTCATTTCAAGTTCGAGGCCGGGGT
>JBDSKU010000014.1:0-3502 GCA_039916745.1 Nitrospiraceae bacterium | reverse complement strand
CGATGATCTGATGGCGGTGCTGGTCATCGCGCTGTTTTACACGTCGACAATTTCCTGGCTGAGCCTTGGGGTTGGCGCGGTCTTCCTGGCGCTTCTGATCGCCGCGAACCTTGCGGGCGTGCGGCATCCGCTGGTGTACTCGGTCCTGGGGATCGGCGGCTTGTGGCTGGCGTTCCTCTTGTCCGGCGTGCATGCCACGATTGCGGGCGTGGTGGCGGCGATGACGATTCCCGCACGAACGCGGCTGACCGGACGCGAGTTCCTTTCGAGAGGCCATATGCTGCTTGAACGGTTTGAGCAGGCGATGTCTTCTGAGAAGCCTCCATTGGCCAACCGGGAACGACAGCAAATCGCCCACCATATGAAAACCGCTGTGCAGCAGGTGGAGACCCCACTGCAGCAATTGGAGCACGCACTGCATCCCTGGGTGACGGTCGTCGTCATGCCGGTCTTCGCCCTGGCTAACGCAGGGATCAGGCTCGATGCGGACATCGGTGCGATGCTGACCAATCCGGTGGCGCTGGGGATCATCCTCGGGTTGCTCGTAGGGAAACCCGCCGGCATCGTGCTCTCGTCCTGGCTCGTGATTCGAGGAGGCCTCGCCACCTTGCCCGCTGGCGTGTCCTGGCCTCACCTCTGGGCCGTCGGGTGTCTCGCCGGAATCGGATTCACAATGTCGCTCTTTATCACCGGCTTGGCTTTCACCCATGGGCCATCGTTGATGTCGGCCAAAGTGGGCATCCTGGCCGCATCGACGACGGCGGGGACCATCGGTTGGCTGTTCCTGAAGCGTATACGACACGCATAGAGAGGAATGAGTAGGGCGCTGACGCGAGTCCAAGATCGCGCGCTGTTTACCGCCACGGAGCTCATGCTGATTCAGTCCAGTGCGGTTTTGAGAAACGTCTGCGGTGGTTTGAAATGTAGCGTCAAGACACCAGACAGCGGCGCGAGGAACGGTCCCGTATCGATTCCCCGTGGCCGCAACACCACGCGAGCCGATCCGCAGGACAAAGCAACAGCCCCGGGCGTGCTGTGAAGCGGTGCTGGCACCGCGAGGCAATTCACAAATCAAAGATGCCTGCGATTCAAGGGCGCATCCATGCCTGCGGGGAACGAAGCCCGGGGCAAGCGCGATGCCCGATGACGAGCAGGAGAGTTCTGGCGCGGGCCTGTGGGTGACAAGACCAGGCTCATCGGCGATCCAGTCGCAGATTCGGATTCTGTCGCAATTCTGTGCCGCTATCTGCGAGGGCGACGAGCCGTCCGGCCCCTCGCAGGGTCGATATATTCACAGGTCCTCCCACATCGGTCGATGCATTGCCGGTTTGACGGAAGATACAGCGTGCCCCGTCAATGGTGAGAGTCGGCCCGCTGGCCGTCGTGGGGCCCACATCGGTCGCCATGGCGACGTCGTTGACTGAACTGGTTACCGCGTTTGCTTCCGTACGAGCCGGCGCCGTTGATCTGCGGAGCTCTTCATCACGGATGTGGCATATCGCCAGGGACCGTTGCTAAGTTCCATCAGTTTCACCCATGCGATGGCCAGTCTCTGGTCGATCGCGCGCATGAACATCGGCCTGATGGGCATCATCTATCGCGCCGGGAAGCGGTTCCTGCTGATCGAGCCGGATGGTTTTCTCATGGTCGTGGGCTATGGGCGGGTATGTGGTTTTTGTTTCGGATCGGAGGCTAACGAGGCACGGGCTGCTGAACGTGTGACAGCAAGGAGACGGTTTGTAGCAGGATGCTGAAAAGATCCGGCTCGCACTGTGCCGACGGGGCCTTGTTGTGTCAGATTGTCGATTGCCGGTAGGATGTCTATCGAGAAGGCCGATCTGCTGCATATCTGAGTGTATCTATGAGCCCACGGAAATCCCCTCAGGACCTGTCCCCTACCGTTACATCGGGGAAGTCAGCAGCGGCAGCGAGTCCGTCCGGACCGGGTATTCCCACCCAGGCTCCAAAAGGAGAAGAAGCGCAACAAGAGCTCCTGCACCATCTCAAGGAACGAGTGAAGGAGCTGACTGCGCTGCATGGAATCGTGCGGGTACTCCAAGGTGGCGCGAAGCCGTTGGACGAAATCTTCCGGGAAATTGTGATTCTCATTCCACCGGCCTGGCAATATCCTGAGGTCGCGGCGGCGCGTATCCGGTTTGACGGTCTGACGGTGGCGACACCGTCTTTTGGCGAAACGGCGTGGATGCAGCGGGCTCAGCTCGTGACCGCAAAGGGCATGAGCGGCTCCATCGACGTTGTGTATCTGGCGCAGAGGCCGGCCGAACGCGAAGGGCCTTTTCTTCTCGAAGAACGACTGCTCATCGATTCGCTGGCCGACAGCGTCTCGTCCTTTCTCACGCGGCGGGAGGCTGAGGAGTCTTTGCGGTCAGCTCATGCGCAGCTGCAGACCCTGTCCCGCCAGCTCATGCAGGTACAGGAACGGGAACGCAAGCAACTCGCGCACGATCTTCACGACGAAATCGGGCAGGCCGTGACCGCGATCAAGATGAATCTCCAGACCATGCAGCGGGTCGCCGATACGTCCGTTGTTCAGGAGACCTTGAACGACAGTCTGATGATTTTGGACAAGATTCTTCAGCGAGTCAGAGATCTGTCTCTGGACTTACGCCCCTCGTTGCTAGACGATCTCGGGTTGGTGCCGGCGGTCCGCTGGTATGTCGAGCGTCAGGCGCAACGGGCGGGGCTTGTCGCCGAGGTTGAGGTTGGGAATGTGCCGCAGGATTTGGAATCGGACATGGCTGTGGCCTGTTTTCGCATCGTGCAGGAGTCGATCACCAATGTCCTGCGTCATGCGAAGGCGACAACGATTCATGTGGACTTGCGACAGACAGATCAGTGGCTGGATCTCTGTATCAAGGACGACGGGATTGGCTTTAGTGGTCGGGAGAGGTTGGCCCAGGCCGCCAATCGCCCGAGCCTTGGATTGCTCGGAATGCAAGAACGGGCGCAAGCGTTGGGTGGAACCATCACGATTGAGTCCTTGCCGGGCCGGGGGACGGAAGTTCGCGCGCGGATTCCGCTCCGGTCCCCTGAAACAGCGGCAGGCAGATAGAGAGGCTGAGACGCACCATGCCGATTCGAGTCATGTTGGCCGACGATCATATCCTGATCCGAGCAGGCCTCCGCGCCCTGCTGCAGACCTTGCCGAATATCTCGGTCATCGGGGAAGCCAGTACCGGACATGAGGCGGTCGAGGTCGTGGCCCGTGACCAGCCGGATGTGGTGCTGATGGATATCGCGATGCCGGGGTTGAATGGCTTGGACGCCGCGGCCCGCATCGTCAAACAATGGCCCAGAGTCCGGGTGATCGTTCTCTCGATGCATGCGAACGAAGAATATGTCGGACAAGCGCTCGATGCGGGAGCCACAGGCTATCTCCTCAAAGGCGCGGAGCCTGCGGAGCTGGAATTGGCGCTCAAGGCCGTGATGCGCGGCGAGACGTATTTGACGCCTAGTGTGTCGAAGCCGCTCGTGGACGGCT
>JBDSKU010000013.1:0-8116 GCA_039916745.1 Nitrospiraceae bacterium | reverse complement strand
AGAAGAGCTCCCTCCGGCTCCGGCGAGCGTGGCCGCAAAATCGGGGAATGGCCGGGTGACTATTACCTGGGACTCCGTTCCCGATGCCATGTACTACAATCTCTATTTCAAGACGACTAAGGGCGTGATGATCAAGTTCTCCGACCTCACGCGTCCGATTGCCGGCGACGATGACTTCAAAGCCGTCATTGGGGTGACGAAAGAGAACGGCACCTGTGTGGAAGGCATTCAGAGTCCGTTTGTCCATGACGATTTGGCCAACGGGACTTGTTATTACTATGTGGTGACCGTCGTCACGCAAAAGGGGGAGAGCCTCGAGTCGAACGAGGTCATGGCGATTCCCTCGCCCTATCTGTTGGCGATGTCTATCGGCCGGGAAGGCGTGGATGACGGGGAGTTCAGCTCACCCACGGGAATCACGCTTGATAAAGACGGCAATATCTACGTGGCCGACACCGATAACCATTCGATCCAGAAATTCGATAAAACCGGAAAATTTCTCGCGCGTTGGGGCGGCGATCCCTCTTCACAGGAAGGGAGCTTCTACTACCCGCGTGGCTTGGCTGTCGGGCCGAACGACGTGTTATACATCGCAGACAGCGGGAATAACCGCATCCAGAAATTAGACCTCGATGGCAATGTGATGCAGGCCTGGGGCAAGTTCGGGTTTGCGTGGCGTGGGGCCGATCTGGGCCGGTTCGATGTACCATGGGGATTGGCGACAGATGCGGACGGGAACCTCTACGTCTCCGACACGAGCAATGCGCGGATTCAGAAGTTCACGTCTGACGGGCAGGCCCTGCTCAAGTGGGGGCGTGACGGCAGCTTCGATGGCGCCTTCTTTTTCCCACGCGGCGTCGCGGTCGACTTTGTCGGCAATATTTTCGTGGCGGATGAAAGCAATAATCGTATTCAGAAGTTCGATGCTCGTGGAAGCTTCCTGGCTAAGTGGGGCCGTGAGGGCGCAGGCCCCGGGCAGTTTAAGTCCCCGTGGGGCATTGCTTGCGATGCGCTGGGCAATGTCTATGTGGTCGACACCGGGAACCACCGCATTCAGAAGTTTGACGGCAACGGAACGTTTCTCTGTGCCTGGGGTAATCGCGGACGGGCAGAGTCGCAGCTGAATTATCCCTATGGGATCGCGGTCGATAAAGAAGGCGCGGTCTACGTGGTCGACAGCGGCAATGGCCGCGTCCTCAAGTATGTGCCGACGGAGGAAGAGCTCAATCGCGGGAAGGACACCGCGGCCATCAGTCAGGTCCTGAGTGAGACGCCGCCTCCCTACAGTGTGGCAGTCAAAGCCGGCGATACGGAAGCCTTCCTGAGCTGGATGGAGGTTCCTGGCGCCCAGTCCTATAACCTGTACTTCAATACCATTCCGGAGCTTACGACGCAGACCGCGACAAAAGTTGATGGCGTGACGAACCCCTATGCGCATACGGGGCTCTCGAACGATATCCCCTATTTTTATGCCGTGACCGCCGTGTTCGAGACCGGCGCTGAAAGCGAATTGTCGAGCGAAGTGACGGCCATGCCGGTGCTCATCGATATCACCGCGCCGCAAAATCCTTATGCCGTGATCAACCATGGCGCCTTCATGACGAATACGCCTGAGGTTATCGTCACGATTTCAGCGAACGATGTCGATACCGGAGTGGCGGCCTACTTTATTTCCGAGGCGCCGATGACCCCCATGGCCGGGACGCCGGGATGGGTCGATGTGACACCGGCCACCAAGTTCGGTGCGACGATCCAATTTATTTTGTCGCTGGGGGACGGACAGAAATCGATCTACGTCTGGTTTAAAGATGTCGGCGGTAACGTCTCGACGCCAGCGAGCACCACGGTGTTGGTCAACACGTCGGGCTATCTGTGCGTGGCCGAATGGGGCCGGACGGGCCGAGGTGCGTCGTTGCTGCATGGCGGCGAGTTCATGGCTCCGGTGTATGGCATGTGTGTGGATCAGCAAGGGTCGTTGTTCGTGGTCGATAACGGCAACAACCGCATTCAGAAATTCGACAATGCCGGAAACTTCATCATTCTCTGGGGCAACTTCGGTTCGGCCAATTCGAACTTCCATAATCCGACCGGCATTGCCTGTGATGGCAAGGGCGACGTGTGGGTCGTCGATACGAACAATCATCGCGTGCAGAAATTCGACGGGAAGCTCGGCGGCTATCTCATGAAATTCGGATCGCGCGGAAACGGCGAAGGACAGTTCAACTCACCCTGGGGCATCGCGGTCGATCGGGTGCGTGGGTATGTCTACGTGGTCGACAGCGCTAACTTCCGTGTGCAGAAGTTCGATATGAACGGGGAGTTCATCATGTCTTGGGGCAGCTTCGGGAACGGAGACGGCCAGTTCTATTTTCCGCGCGGTGTGGCCGTGGACCAGACAGATGGATTTGTGTATGTCGTGGACATGGGGAATCACCGGATTCAGAAGTTCGATACCAGCACCAACGTGTTGCCGCAGTTGCTGACGAAGTGGGGCGGCAGCCCCGAGCCTGGCCATGCCAGCAGCCCGCTTGCCCAAGAGGCCGGTCAGTTGCGGTCTCCCTGGGGCATTACGGTCGATGGCGCCGGCGATGTATATGTCTCGGATACAGGTAATCATCGCATCGAAAAGTTCGATAAAGAAGGTAATTTCATCACTCAGTGGGGCGGGTTCGGAAACGGAAAAGGGCAATTCAATTTCCCCTACGGCATCGCGGTTGATGTCAGAGGCAGCGTGTTTGCCGTCGATAGCGGAAATACCCGGGTCGAACAGTTCATGCCGGCCGACGAGGGGAGCGAGCGTCTCCAGGAAGATGCCGAGAGCGTGGCCGAAATCGAAAACGCACAAGTGACAGGTACATCGTCGAAGAAGTTGTAAGTGCGGCTACAAGGATTTTTGGCAGGTTGCGGGATGTCGTGTTGGCGCCTCACAAATTCAACGGATCGCTCGAAGGCGTAATAGGGAAATATTCCTGCGGGATGCTCAAAATGCCTGTCCAGCAAGGCCGCAGCGAGTGAAGAGCCGAGGCGTACCCGCTGGGGTACGTTGAGGGTCTGAACGATGCGAGAACGAAGCTGGCAGGCTTTTTCAGCATCCCGCTAGTGAAGGGACGACATGCTCGATAAAGAACCACGCTTAGGATTGACCTACGATGACGTCGTGTTGATTCCGGCCAAGTCTCAGATTTTGCCGAGTGAGGTCGACATGCGTACGATGCTCACGCGCCATATCAAGATCAATGTCCCCATTATCAGTTCGGCGATGGATACCGTGACCGAGTCCCGTTTGGCCATCGCCATGGCCCGCGAAGGTGGTCTCGGAATCATTCATCGCGTGTTGTCGCCGACGGATCAGGCCACTGAAGTGGACCGCGTCAAGAAATCAGAGAGCGGGATGATTCTCGACCCGATCACGATTTCGCCCGATCAAACGATTCGCGATGCCCATGGCTTGATGGCGAAATATCGGATCTCAGGTATTCCCGTGACGAAGGATAAGAAGTTGGTGGGTATTCTCACGAATCGCGATCTGCGGTTCGAAACCAGAATGGATCTGAAGGTCTCGCAAGTGATGAAGCGGGATAAGCTGATCACGGCGCCCGAAGGGACGAGCTTGGAGAAAGCTCGCGAGGTGTTGCACGAGCATCGGATCGAGAAGCTCCCCGTCGTCAATAAGCATTTTGAGCTCAAGGGGCTCATTACGATCAAAGACATCGAAAAGCGCATCATGTATCCCAACTCCTGCAAGGACGGACATGGCCGACTCTGCGTGGGTGCGGCTGTCGGAGTGGGGCCGGATACGCCAGATCGTGTGGCGCGGCTCAAGAAGGCCGGGGTGGATGTGATCGTGGTCGATACCGCCCACGGACATTCCCGAGCGGTGCTGGACACGGTCAAGATGATCAAGCGAAAGTATCCGGAGCTTGAACTGATCGCCGGGAATATTGCCACTGCCGAGGCAGCGAAGGATCTGCTTCGTGCCGGTGTCGATGCCGTTAAGGTGGGCGTGGGACCTGGTTCGATTTGCACCACCCGCATTGTGTCGGGCGCCGGGATGCCGCAGTTGACGGCGATTGCCGACTGCGCAAAAGTCCTCGCGGGTACCGGGGTTCCGATCATTGCCGATGGCGGGATCAAGTTTTCAGGCGATATCACGAAAGCCTTGGCCGCCGGTGCTTCCTCTGTGATGCTCGGTGGACTCTTGGCTGGCACGGATGAATCGCCCGGAGAAACAGAGTTATACCAAGCCGGGACCTATAAGGTGTACCGAGGCATGGGTTCAATCGGCGCGATGGAGCGTGGCGGCGGAGATCGATACGGCCAAGGCGGACGTCCGGTGCAGAAGCTGGTCCCGGAAGGGATTGAAGGCCGCGTGCCGTATAAGGGGAAACTCTCGGCCGTCATCTACCAATTGATCGGGGGAGTGAAGTCCGGTATGGGCTATTGCGGGTGTAAGACGATCTCGGACCTCCAGCAGAAGGCTACGTTTATCCGGCAGACGGTTGCAGGTCTCCGCGAAAGTCATGTGCACGATGTGATTATCACAAAAGAAGCGCCAAATTACCGGATGGATTGGGAGTGAGCGAAGGCGATCAGCTCTCAGCCGTCAGCTTTCAGCAAGACACGAATCATTCCCACCTCGGTTCAGATCTTGTCATAAGCCTGTTGCGGCTTTCCTGTCTGATCGGTTGCTGAGTGCTGACCGCTGAAAGCTAACAACATGGAACTCTGGCACAATAGAATTCTGGTTCTCGACTTCGGGTCGCAATATACCCAGTTGATTGCGCGACGCATTCGCGAGGCGCATGTCTATTCTCAGATCTTGCCCTGTACCGCTCCCCTGGCGACCATTCTCGCCTATCGCCCGCAAGGCATCGTGTTATCCGGCGGACCCTCCAGTGTGTATGAAAAGAAGGCACCGAGCGTTTCCAAGGAACTGTTCGACCTCGGGATTCCCATTCTCGGTATTTGTTATGGCATGCAGCTGGTGACGCACCTCTCCGGCGGAGAGGTGGCCAAGTCCAAGCATCGGGAGTATGGACGGGCAGAGCTGACCATCGACGACAAGAGCGATCTCTTCAAGGGCATCGGCACAAACGGGTCGACCGTTGTCTGGATGTCGCATGGGGACCGTATCGAACGGATGCCACCGGGGTTTCGGTCGATTGCACATACGGCGAATTCGCCGATTGCAGCTATGAAGCGAGACGACCAGAAGCGCCGGATCTATTGTCTGCAGTTTCATCCGGAAGTGGTGCATACGCCTGAAGGGACGACGTTGCTCCGCAATTTCGTCTACGACATTTGCGGCTGTAAGCCGACGTGGACGATGGAGTCCTATGTGGAGACGGCGGTGCAGCAGATTCGCGAGCAGGTCGGCAAGGAGCGGGTGATCTGTGCCTTGAGCGGGGGCGTCGACTCTTCTGTGGCGGCGGCATTGACGCATCGCGCGATCGGCGATCAGCTCACCTGCATTTTCGTCGACAACGGCCTGCTTCGGACGGGAGAGAAAGAGCAAGTCAAACAGACGTTTGCCAAACAGCTCCATCTGAATTTGCGAATGATCGACGCGTCCGATTCGTTTCTGGCCAAGCTCAAAGGAGTCATCGATCCCGAGCGCAAGAGAAAAATTATAGGGAAGCAGTTCATCGAACAATTCGATGCGGAAGCGAAGAAGAAATCGGGCGGTGTGAAATTTCTCGTTCAAGGCACGCTCTATCCCGACGTGATCGAAAGTGTGAGCTTCAAGGGACCGTCGGCTACGATCAAGACGCATCACAATGTCGGCGGGTTGCCGGCGCGGATGAAGCTGAAGCTGATCGAACCGTTGCGCGAACTCTTTAAGGATGAAGTTCGGGTATTGGGGAAGGAGTTGGGTCTTCCCGATGAGATCGTGTGGCGGCAGCCCTTCCCGGGGCCTGGCCTGGCCATTCGAGTGCTCGGCGCGGTGACGAAGGAACGACTGACGATCTTGCGCGCGGCTGAGTCCATTCTTGATCAGGAGATTCGCGCCGCCGGTTTGTATCGGGAGATTTGGCAATCGCTCGCCGTGCTTCTGCCGATTAGGACTGTGGGTGTTATGGGCGATCAACGGACCTACGAGCATGTCATTGCGCTTCGTGCCGTGACCAGCTTGGATGGCATGACGGCCGATTGGGCCAAGATTCCGAATGACGTATTGGGCAAGATCTCGAACCGGATCATCAACGAAGTGAAGGGTGTGAACCGGGTGGTGTACGACATCAGTTCGAAACCACCGGCCACAATTGAATGGGAGTAGCGCAAACGTGAAGCGTCGTTCGTGAAGCGTGAAGCGAAATAGAGTTCATCCGATCCAGCGAACGACGAGATACGAGATACGCTTCACGGAAGGCACCTATGGAAGTTAGATTACAGAAAATCATTGCCGGATCCGGACTCGCTTCACGGCGGAAGGCCGAGGAGTGGATCGCCGCCGGACGCGTGACCGTCAACGGTAAAGTCGTGACGGAGCTCGGCACCAAGGTCGATCCGGAGCGCGCCCACATCAAGGTGGACGGCAAGCACCTGAGTTCCGCCCAGCCGTATGTCTATCTGCTGCTGAATAAGCCGAAGAATGTGATGTCGACGTTGAACGATCCGGGAGGTCGGCCGACGGTGAAGGACTATCTCAGGGGAATTTCGGTGCGGGTGTTTCCGGTCGGCCGATTAGACTTCGATAGCGAAGGGTTGATGCTGTTGACCAATCACGGCGATTTAGCGCAGACCCTGCTCCATCCCCGTTACCATGTGCCGAAGACCTACCTCATTAAGGTGAAACAGGTGGTGACGGATGACCATATCCGGCAGTTAGAGCAGGGTGTGCAGTTGGAAGACGGTCTGACCGGTCCGGCTGTGGTGAAGAAGGTGAAGAAAGCCAAGCTGAATTCCTGGCTGGAGATTACCATCCGTGAAGGGCGCCAGCATCAAGTGAAACGGATGATGGAGGCGGTCGGTCATCCGGTCTTGAAGCTCACGAGAATTAAGATGGGACCGTTGTCGTTGGGCGATCTGGGGGCCGGTGAGTTTCGGTACCTGACCGACCGTGAAGCGAACGCTCTGCGCGAGCTCGCCGAGCATAAGCTCGCCACGGAAGAGGCCGCAGAGAAACAGATTCCCAGACCGAAGAAGCGGATCAGCCGGGTTGGATGGGCTCGTTCGAAGAAAGCGAAGGTGGTATGAAGGTCAGAACTCATCGGTGCGGCGAACTTACCAAAGCCGCGGTCGGGCAAACCGTCGTCTTAAACGGGTGGGTGCAGCGTCGGCGCGACCATGGCGTCGTGTTGTTCATTGACCTGCGCGATCGAACCGGGCTGACGCAGGTAGTGTTCAATGCCGAGCGGAATGCCGCCGTGCACCAAGCTTCCCATGCGTTACGGAGCGAATGCGTCGTGTCGGTGATCGGTCAAGTGATGGCCCGCCCTGACGAATCGAAGAATCCCAATTTGCCGACGGGCGAGATCGAAGTCTTCGTGGATGCCATTGAGATTCTGAACGAGTCGAAGACGCCGCCGTTCATGATCGAAGACGATGCCGAAGTGACCGAGTCGATCCGGCTGAAGTACCGCTACCTGGATCTTCGCCGTCCGAAGATGCAGAAACTCTTAACCATCCGGCACAACATCATGCAGGCCGTCCGCGGCTTCCTGAACGCAGAACGCTTCCTGGAGGTCGAAACGCCGATTTTGACCAAGAGTACGCCGGAAGGCGCGCGGGACTATTTGGTGCCCAGCCGGGTGAATCCCGGTCAGTTCTATGCGCTGCCTCAATCGCCGCAGCTCTTCAAACAAGTGCTCATGGTGAGTGGCGTCGATCGCTACTACCAGATCGCGCGCTGCTTCCGCGACGAGGATTTACGCAACGACCGGCAGCCGGAGTTTACCCAGATCGATCTCGAGATGTCGTTCGTCGATCGGCTGGATGTCATGAGCTTGATGGAGCAGATGATCGTCACCGTGCTTCGTGACGCGGGTGGCGTACAGTTGTCGACTCCATTTCCGCGCATGACCTATGCCGAGGCGATGGGTCGCTATGGATCGGACAAGCCTGATTTACGTTTCGACATGCCGTTGCATGACGTGACGGCCTTTGCGGCAGCCAG
>JBDSKU010000012.1:0-6200 GCA_039916745.1 Nitrospiraceae bacterium | reverse complement strand
GAGCGTCGACGGTTTCGACTCCGCATAGAAGAACTGCGGCAAGGGCGGAGACTCCCGGAACTGGAACGGGAGACCGCCAAGACCCAGGAGGAGCCACCTGAACCGGACAAACCGGTCGAACCCATTGCAGAATGTGCCGAGCTCCTCGGGCAGTGTCTCTGGGACATCTTTTCGGACAATCACGAAGTCAGGACGGCTGAGGGGAAATGTGTGGATCTCGGTTCGTTTCGGTCGTCAGAACGCTTCATCGCGGACTTTTGGGAGGATCCGAGTGGCGACGGTTCACCTCTGCACAGCTGTGGCTATTTCCAGTTCAATATGGGGACGATTTGGAGCAGCCAACGGGCGGACCTGTCTCCCGTCTACGCCCTGATCTTTCGCCGCCTGCGTTCCGGTGGTCTGGAGTGGCGCTATGTCCATCCGCACATGTTCCTCGCGCATGTTGGCACGAGGGTCAGTGAGGAAGAAGCCGCCTTTGAACGGCAGCTCAGGGAGGCCAATTAGTCCCGTTCATGATCACCGAACTGACGATCAAGACGACCTTGGGAGTTTTCGGAAATTGTTATCGAAGTGACGAAGGATTGCATTAAGTCGCGCTAGTATGTGGTGACTTTGATTCCGTCCCTACCGGTCGTCAAATATGTCCCTTCGTGACTCTCTCTCAGCATCCTTCTCGTAGCCCTCTGCTAAACCGCGGATTGTGTCAGCAATTCGATGAAATCCATTATCTGACAATGCCTTGGCCTTTTGACGATACTCTACCGCCATTTGCTTCTCCTCTTCCCCATGAGAGAAGCCATGGACTCCACGTTTGTTAAACAGGCCGGTAGTTAATGCTCGCCGCATTTCTGGGACATCCTTTGAGTCAAGCGCATCGGCGATTGATCTGTGAATCCAAAGTCCTCCTGGATCTTGCGGTGCATACGCAAGTGCTTCCCCTAACTGAGACATAGCCACCCCTAAATGGCCGGACTCTCTACAACGCTTCTTCACATCGGTCAGCCAGGCAGTAAATTGGTCACCATTGAACGTCCCATCCGCTCGAGTACCTGGCAGAATGCGCCATCCGTGCAGCAACGAGTATGCATTTTGACCAATTCGTTTCTGGCCCTCGCTAAGTTCAGTTTTCGATCCTTCAGGTTCCTTGTCTGAACGGAACACAAGCGTGAGGACTTCACAGAAGAATGTCGGCGATGACGCCAACTTCTGCTCAAGCACCTTCGCCCCGCCGCCATCAAGCCGATTTAATAAAGGCAGATAGGCCCATTCAATATTAAAAAGCTCATCAGAGTTGGCCGGCGTGTTCGTTTGCAGCCATTTGATCACTTCGACAGTATGGTGCTGGTCGAGTTGTTTCTGTTGCTCTTTTATACTTAGAGCGCCCAGGAGGGCCGATGAAGCGAGTGGCATTGGAATCGGAACTTTCTTTTGAGCTAGAACATAGAGGCAGTTCACTGCGCCAGCTGGCTGTCCGTTTGATGCCAACTTCTCGGCAGCATACAATATATCGGTCGCTTCCATGCCCCATGGAATAAACCCTACTGCTTTCCAGTAGTGGTCGGCTTCGTTGCCAAGGATTCGATCTACACGATTCCAAGTCTCCCGTTCAGAGGGAATTAGTAAAAGGAACGCCAATAGCTGATCGTTGTGCCATCCCTTACCCAGTTGGTGATCAACCCACGCCCATTTCTGAGTAAAGACCCGTCGCCACACGTAGCTCCCGAAAAAGAGACTTATGTCTCTTTCACTCTTGGTGAGAAATGCCGGTAACAGAAAGGAGTCAATGGTTGGATCTTCTATCGCACCCAATGCCTCGCCAACTTTTCGGGGTGATTCCACGCCCTTTGCAAATCGCACGATCCCTTCCATGCCATTAGTCCTCAGGATTGCCGTGAGGACCTCCCGGCGAATTCCGTCCAATCTTCGCTGCTGTTCCTCGTAATTATCTCCATCCTCGAAGAGGTCAAAGTCACGCTCAGTGAACAGCCGTCGATTCGCTAGCTCAACTGATGCAGGGGCCAACATCGCAGTCACCGCTTCAATCTTAGCGACTCGATCAGCCGCCATAGCCCACTGAGCATGCGCAAACCTACGGTGTTTCAACGCAAGGTCTTTCAAGGCCTCCCAAAGTCGCACACGTTTCTCCTCACCAACAGCGATAACAGGTGGTGAGGCGAGATGTGCCAATATCTGTGAATGCGCGGGTTCCGGTAGGTCTGCTAGTCGATCTACCAATTCGACCAACTTATCCAAATCGAGCGCAGCAAGTCGCGTGCAGATTTCGGCATAAACCTGAACTTGTTCCCAGTATTGCGGGACTGTAACGGTTTCCTTCCATCCGGACGGGATAAATGATCGCCAAACTGGCTTGTGAGTCCCAGATGTGCTCCCGTGAAAACTAGGTAGAAGAGTGAGCAATAGTTTCCAGGCTAAATCTGGATGATCGCGAAGCATTGACTCCAACGCATTTTTTCGTGTCGGCAAATCGGCAAGGGTGTGCGAAATCCAAGGAAGAAAGATATCGGTCAGAGAATTGAGGGGACGATTCGCCCAAGTTCCGCCGGGATCTATGGCCGCTAAATCTCCGAGCAAGAGAGTTGCCCGTCCCAGATGATCAGGATGCCATGCCAGGGTTTCCAATGCCCACAGAATGCCAGTAATGTAATTCCACCCTCCTATCCCACCGGTGCCTTCCTGCCGAAACACTTCAATGAAGGGGCTCGTGGATGGATCGGCCAGTGCCGCTTCGAGGGCGTCGAGGAATTCGTCGGGCGCAGCTTCCGCAAGTAGTGGCATCTCATTGTTTAGACTTGCCCATGTTACCCAATCGGCCTGATGTAACAACTTTCCCACAACAATCCTTACAGTGCCTGCAGCATGGCCATGCGACGTGCTAGTCAGAGCATTGCCTCTTGATCCTAATAAAGCTAGCGACTCGGCCACCCCTTCTCGAATTGAGCGTGAGTGCAAGAGTGACTTTCCATGAATGGCAGCGGCATAGCGCTCCCCCTTCGGTAGCTCGAATTGCGGATCCTTCTCCCCTAATATCAGAAGTGCCATCTGTTCAAAGTTCTTAAGATCTTGATCGTTAATACGCGGACCGAGGGCGGCCCATGCCTCGCCGCGAGAGATTACCCTCCATAACTCATTTCGTTGGATAAGGGGAGTGTCCGCGCGCAATGTCTCAGCTCGGGCCGCCTCGGCCCACTCCCCATAGGATTTTCCCAGCAATATCTCCATAGCTTCCCTGTCTGCCGCACGATCACCTTTCCATTTTCCAGTCAGGGATGCTTGAGCCAAAACCCGTGCGTTCTCCCAAGTAGCGTAAGGTGGTAATTCGCCGAGCCCACGAAGAGAACGCTTCAATGAAGCTAGGCTCAGCGCGCCGACACTCGCCAATTCAGCGGCCCGCTCTCTGGAAAATCCACTATCAAGGAGACTCTTCTCTAGCAGACTATGAGAGGGGCTCATTATTTTAACGAGCTGCCCGGCTCCCTGCGCCAAAGCACCCGAAACCGAAAAGAGAATGCCGTGACCGCGTGCGCGCGCTGCAACATGTAGCTGCTCATGCGAATCTGGGAAGTCCAGTCTCGGACTGGCTACAAGGATATGCGAAACACGTAAGTTGGAGAGAGTATGCCAAGCGTCGGGATCGGAAATGAATAAGCACTGGTTGCTATAGCCACGGCGCGTGTCTTCATCCAGTGACTCGAGGAATGCAGCTACAAAATCCTCTGCATCGTTTTCACTTTCTATGGCGAGAATCAACTGCGGTATTTCGCGTAGGAATAAGCGCTCTAGCTGCTTGCAGGCATTCTCTCGCCCTGCCAGGAAGACTTGAGGTGGCAATGGGGGATCGCCTTGGCTCACCATCTGTGCAAGGTGCAACCAATGCTCAGCTGGTGTTTGGAATCCAGTGAGAGTTTTTACAAGACCAATGCGTTGAAGCAGCCACTTTCCTACGGCTGGAAACTCACGCAGCCAATCGCAGAGCTGAACTCCATCAATTACTTTAACTTCCTTCCAGCCGTCCCCTTGCCGCTCCTGGATCCACGTCGATTGGGATGGTTGATCCCAATCCCTACTCCGTGGTGTTACAAATACAAATGTTGCTCCGGCGCGTTCTAATTGAGGCGTTGCCTTAGTCCGTTTGTTGTAGTCTTCCGTTGCTTTTCTCTGAGCATTCCCGCTACGCCCGATCTCCCAAAAACTAGTTTTCTTGGGAACGAACTGTCGAAAGCCAGCTTCCGTTTCAACGAGGCCATCAAGCCCCGGCAATCCGATCGAGTCGCCGTAGGGAATTCTGCAATGAGTCAAGTCGGTTACAGACAGACTTACGAGCAAATGGACCAGTTCAGGTATGACAGGCTCACTGTCGCGCCTATTAGAGAAGTCTTCTAGCTCGCTCGCCGTGACTACCTTCGTATGCTCCATAACGCCTCACAGTTACGGGGTGAAGGTGTTAACCCCAAATGATATGTTGACCGAGTGAATCTGCCAGCAATTCAAGCCGCGGTAAGGTACCAGCTCTGTTGTGACGACGCTAGTCTCAAAGCCGATCAAGCGAGCTGAGGACTAACATAGTAGGTGGTACAAACGGCTGGTCAACAACACTAAGCTGGGGACAGGGTAGGGGTCTGGTTGTCCAAGAAAACCGCTGCTTAGAAAGGAAAAGTCGGAACGACAGCTCTCGATCTATATACCAAAGAAACCCTGATCCCGGTTTTACTCCCGGTTCCACTCCCGATTTTGGTCCCGGTTCAGGGTCTATCTCAGTCGCAGTTGGTAACAATAAAAACACCGAACCAGTTGATTTAACTCTTCTAAAGTCGTGCTCTGTCTTCCTTGATCGTCAGTGGTCGCACAGGCATCGGACGCGCTGCAAATCTGCGATGCGGTCGTATCGCCAATGATGGCTAGTGTTCCGTTGACAACTGATCCAAAGCCAGGCGTCTATACGCCGTTCCTCACTGCCTACATATCGAACGTCGAGGTGTACCAGCTGGGCTTGGACAAGGTTCACAGTGACTATGGAGGCATCCCCATGAGCCTCGCACCGGGAAGCAGGTTAGAAACTGGAGCGACTCCGATCGTGGATTCGACTCGGTTGAACCGCGCTCTCGCCGAGGTTGCGTTCGCCTACTACACCGCGCCACATCCGACCGCGCTGCAAGCACTGTCCGCATACGCGTTAGCGTGAGTGGCACTGGGGCGACCGCCGAAATGAGTAAGCCTTGACGCACAACCCGTCGTTCCAGTCGCCCGCCTTCGGCGGCGGCTGGACTCCGACGTTAAGGCGAAGGGCTGAGGACCGCTATATGGCGGTGCGATCTCGGTGCTGAACTTCCGCACTTGGTCGCGAGCGGAAGTTCGAGGCCCGATTAATACAGCTCATTCCATCTCACTCAATCTGGCTCCCTTCCAAGGCACAACTCGTGACTTTCCAGCACAAAGTCTATGAAACCCGTGTCGGCATCGAAGAGGCTGAAATGGCCTCAAATCAAATCCCCCCTTCGGCACTATCGCTATCGCCAATGACGGCATTTACCCTGATCCCGGTTTTACTCCTACTTTTCTGGTTACGGTTTTGGTTACGGTTCGGTCACGGTTACCAATATACTTCATCACCAATGATCGTACAGGCTTAATTAGTATGGTATCGACCCGGCTGATTGATTCGGATAGCCAAACGCCAGTGCTCAGATCTGTTCTGGTCGGGGAGCCGGCTGGGACTCGAACCCAGGGCCCTCGCCTTAAAAGATCGAAAAGACCAAAATATCAATGGCTTGATTTTGCGAAGGTTTCCCCGTTTATTCTGTACTAACAAGGACTTGAGACGATTCAATACAGTCCATTGGTTCTGTAGAATTCGGTCTGTTTTGCAGATCCTTAGCACAAATTCAGCACATATGTTTTACGTAAATCATACAATCATGGTATTCTGACAATCGTGATCAGAGATTTCCTAGATAAGAAGACGGAGTCGTTCTTTGCAGGAGAGAACATCAAGGAGTTCTCCGGCTTTCGGAAGGTGGCGGAACGGAAGCTGACGATGCTCGATAGCGCATCGGATCTTAAAGATTTGCTGTCGCCGGCAGGAAATCGGTTGGAGAAATTGAAAGGGAATCGGGTCGGACAGCACAGCATCAGGATCAACGATCAGTGGCGGATCTGTTTTGTCTGGATGGCTGATGGACCCC
>JBDSKU010000011.1:0-13759 GCA_039916745.1 Nitrospiraceae bacterium | reverse complement strand
TGGTGAGGCCCCCGCCAGAAATCGTCGCGGTCCCGTTATAGGAGCCGGCTGCCATCCCTGCGAGTTTCGCAGTCACGGTAAAGGTGCCGGACTTGCCAGGGAGAAGAGAAAGGGTCGTACCCGGAGTGCTGCAACAGAGGAAGGGGACCGCGTCAGAGTAGGTCAGAGTGAGCGAAGTCGAGCCGGTATTCGTCACGGTCACACTCGCCGTCTTATTGGGGGAGCCCACCGCGGCGGTGTAGGCCAGCGTGGCCGGGGAAATGCTGAAAGCAGTTCCACTGGTCGTGGATGACGCGACGTTCAGGGTAACAGGGATAGTCTTAGCCGTGGCTCCTGTTGCCGTCACAGTCACCGTTGCCGTATAACTTCCCGCCAACAATCCTGTCAGGCTCGCACTGGCAGTCACCGTCCCGGTATTTGTTCCGGATAATGGGCTCAGGGTCAGCCAGGCCGCGTTGTCCCCGACATTCCAGGTCAGCGTGCCGCCGCCCGTATTTGAAATGCCGATGGTTTGAGCGGAGGGGTTCGGCCCCCCGACCTTTCCGGCAAAGCCGAGGCTCGTGGTATTGAGCCCAATGACCGGGGTGAGCGTCGTAGTCGTCGATGAGATCGTGAGAGAGACGGGCACTTGCTTGGTGATCCCCCCGCCGGAAATCGTCGCGGTCCCGCTATAGGAGCCGGCTGCCATACCTGAAAGTCGCGCAGTCACCGTATAGGTGCCGGACGCGCCAGGGAGAACAGAAATGGTCTTACCCGGAGTGCTGCAACAGAGGAAGGGGACCGCGTCATAGTAGGTCAGAGTGAGCGCAGTCGTGCCGGTATTCGTAACCGTCACACTCGCCGTCTTATTGGGGGAGCCCACCGTGGCGCTGTAGGCCAGCGTGGCTGGTGAAATGCTGAAACCGGTTCCACTGGTCGTGGTAGGGGCCGGCGTCGTCGATGAGATCGTGAGAGTGACGGGCACTTGCTGGGTGATCCCCCCGCCGGAAATGGTCGCGATTCCATTGTATGAACCGGCTGCGAGGGTGGAATTGCGAGCCTTCAGTGTAAAGGTGCCGGATAGTCCGGCTGGAATGGTTTGGCTGAGCCCTGGTGTGATCCCATACAAAAAGTTGATGGAATCGGCCCAGGTTACCGTGATGGCCGTCGTCCCCGTGTTTTTCACCGTCACACTGCCTGATTTATCTGCCTGGCCCACCGTGGCGGTGTAGGCCAGCGTGGTTGGTGTGACGGTGACTCCTGCGAAAGCGCTGGTAACACCGAGGCCTCCATCAAGCGCCAACAGTCCGAGTAGCGCGAAGAACACGCCCTTCCTGAAGAGCCATCGAATTATATGGAAAGATGGAATGGAAAATACGGTCACGGTGTAACTCCTCAGCTCACATGCTTTGTGGTGATGGTTGGTGTTCCGGCTTGCATTTTAAAATGCATGACTCGTCATACTCATAGGACGCATGGCAAAGTCCGTGCCACTCTATTTTATGTGGGACTCAGTGTGCAAACATCTACTTGGCGTACGATTTAGAGTGTTTGTAATAAATACGTAGCCTGTGGAAGCAGCGAGATCTGAAGGCTGCGCCCTTCACTTTTTCAGTAGACAAGAATCGCAGTTGTCGGTGCAAAAGTCTCAAGCGATTCATTCAGTTTTGGTGTAGCACGTTGCTGGTTGAAATATTTACGCATGCGGTAAGTCTCGCAAGAGAGTTTGTCTCGATGTGTATGTCGACGGCGATCGTGTTCTCATAAGTCCTGCAACACACCCAAGAACGGAAAAACAATGTTCAGAATATGTTCTCTCAGGTAGGATGGTTTTCGGTTGAGTTGTGTGAAGGATTCATTTAGATGCCTGATCGCGCGATGTCTGAAGAGCAAGATATGCAGCAGCGGGTTCTTGAGCAAAATTCCCAGAGGGGGTTCTCCTGTGGGATTCTGTTCGTCATTCAATGGACGGTCGGCACAGTGCTTGTCGTGCTCATGGGATCGTGGTTGGTCTGGTGGACCATACATCTTCAGCGGCAATTCGCGGAAGATGAGATCCGGGCTGCCTGTCAGCGGGTGATGCCGGATACAGTGCAGCGCTGTGTGGACACGGTGGTGATTCAACGGGGAGGCGCGAGGCGATGAGTCGAGGATGGTGGTGCAGCCTAAAGTCTCTCTCTGGCATCGTGCTGATCGTATGTGGACTATCGTTGAGCGGGCAGACTGTTGTTGCACAAGAACTGGTTGAGGAAAAACGCCAACGGTTCGAGATTACTGCCGGCACATGGATTAGTTCAGGTGACACACATTGGGCGCACAATGCGTCGTCCGTATCGACCTTGGTGGGGAATCCTACTTCTAAGCTCACCTATAAGGATGTGGGGACCAACGTTGTCGATCTCGCAGGAACGTTGTGGTTCACACCAAAACTATTCGGTCGATTGAACGTCGGGTTTGCCGGTATTGGAGGCGGTCGTCTGGTCGACGATGACTATTTGGCTGCCGATGGAGGAAAGCCTTCCTCGCGGACGTTCAGCGATTTGAAGGGTGAGGGGATCTTGAAGTCCGTTACCGATTTAAATGGCCCCGGCATGTGGTATCTGAATGCCGATTTTGGTGGGCGGGTGAAGAATTTTAGCAACCATCGAGGCTGGTTGGATCTGTTCGGAGGTTTCCAATACTGGCATCAGCAGCAAACTGCCTTTGGAATTGGTCAAGTGACCTGCACATCGGCGGGCTCAACCGTAGACCTGGGCGGAGGAAATGTATTGTGCAATCCGGCTGGCCCCTCTCCTTCAGTAGGCAGCGGAGTAAGTATCATCACAAACACGACTAATTGGTATTCTGTTCGGTTGGGTGGTCGTGCGGAGTATCGTTTGACCAGGCAGTTCAGTCTCCAAGGGAGTCTAGCGTTCCTTCCGGTTAGTATTATGGAGAATAAAGATATTCACCGTCTCAGAACTGATTTGCAGCAGAATCCAAGCATTTCAATGGTCGGTTTCGGCATTGGCGCAGACGCCGATGTAGGTCTGAAGTATATGTTTACGAAGAACATTGGACTGAATCTTGGGTATCGAGTGTGGTGGAATCGAATGCTCGATGGCACGGTGACGTTTCACGGCACAAGCGGCTCTTCCGATTATCCTCTCACGCAGTTTCAATCCATCCGCCACGGTCTGACGGCCGGCCTCAACTTCACGTTCTAAATCTGATCAACAGAGCCAGCTTACCGGCGGCGTCCTGACGGCAGGGTTTCGTCTTCGTACTGCTCGAAGAGCCTCTTGGCTTCCGGGTGCAGGTGGCCTGGATGGCCGTTGGGGATGCCGACGGTGCGGAAGAGCGGTGCCAGCTTTCCATTTGGGTGCAAGTAGCCGGCGCGAAGAGGGACGGTTCGCGTGCTGTGACGTATTAGATTGCAGGGAGTCGGTCTGATCGTGGTGAGCCAGTCAGCAATGTCGTGCGGGTTGCCGATCGACGCAGAGAGCAAGAGCAGTTTGGCTTGGCTCGGGCAGAAAATGATCGTTTCTTCCCAGACGACACCCCGCTCTGGATCCGCAATATATTGAGACTCGTCCAAAATCACCAGACCTAACGTATCGAGCCGTACATCGATTTCACCTCCGCCCGCATCGTAGAGCAGATTTCGCAAAATCTCCGTTGTCATAATCAACAGGGGCGCCTGCCCATTGTCTCGCCGATCGCCGGTCAGAATACCAACCTGATCGGCCCCGAAGATTTTTGAGAATTCCGTATACTTGGTATTCGAGAGGGCCTTGAGGGGCGAGGTATAGATGACGGTCCGGTTCTCCGCGATGGCCCGGCGGGCCGCTTCGACTGCGACATAGGTCTTTCCGCTTCCCGTCGGGACGCTCACGACGACGTCGCCCTCTCGCAGTTTGGCGATGGCGTCTTCTTGCCAAGCATCGGGGACAAAGGTTTGCGGCGGCGGCACCCCCAGTCCTTCTAACCAGCTTGAGAGCGTAATACCCGGTTCCTGAGAGTCCGGCTCAAACGGTTTGTGCGCAGAGCGGCGCGGCGCGGCTGCGGGTTTTGGTTTTCGCGCGGCTGGAGCTTGGGGGGCGGCTGGAGCCGGGCGAGCCTCTCGCTCACCGATCAAGGTCTGAAGGTCGGACTCAAATCCTGGTCGATTCTCAGCAGAATGGCGCAGCAACACTTCGATCAAGCGACGTTTGCCCGCGCGAAAATGCCGTTGCACACGCCCGCGCGCAAGTCGATGCAGCAGGGCGATCGGTTGTTGAGCCAGAAGTTGTTCGAGTTCTTCGGTAGTCATAGTTGGAAGGGATAAAGAGGGATAGAGGGGTAACGGTGTAGCAAAAGAGCCGCCCATATCCTCATAGCCCTATACCCCCATACCCCTTTCTTCACGGTAACTCCTCCAGCACACCACGGCGGAGGGCAGCGATCGCTCGTGAGGCGCTGTCTGCCAACCCTGGGTGAGTGCCTTTGAGCGTGCGCAGCTGCGAGAGAAACTCCAACGTTCGTGCTAAGAGACGATAGATATCCCCTTCAGCCATCGTGGTGCTCTTACAGAGCCCGATCCAGGTGAGCGAGGGATCGCCGATCCACCGTTCAGTCACCGCGGCAATGTCGGCCCGCAAGAGCGGAGGATCTTCATGCGGCGCGAGCGACACCGCCAGCTTTCGGACCTGCCCGAGTAAGGAACCCAATCCGGAACTGACGCGAGGAAAGGCGCCGGGGCGATCGTCGTCATGGGCGATGCTCGACATGACAGCGGCCAGCATGGCGGGGTCGGCTCCATTGAAGGCATCGGCCCGGAGCAATTCGGTGATGAGCAGCGAATGGTCGATGCGGATGAGTCTGGCCCATTCGCCGTCATCGGTGAGACGGGACGTCGGCGAGAGGTACCCGAACTGTTGCAGGACGTCGATTTTCTCCTGGAAACGATGCCAGAGACTGGTGCGCAGGGCTTGGATCGACTTGATATGGCGTTGTTGTTCCTGCCGGAGTTTGGACGCAAGGGGATAGTCGCTCTGGCAGGCGGCGCGCGACGGACAGGTCGGGCAGGCAAAGTCGCCCAGGGTTTGTACGATCGCGTCCGGAATCGGTTCATTGTCTTTTGGAATCAGGATGGGAAGTTCCGGCAGCCTGGTCGGTAACTCGTCCAGTTGTCGGAGTAACTCTTCTACACTTTCCGGCGTGCACCAGGGATAGACCGGCGTGTCCACGCAGTCGAGGATACGGTCGGAGACTTCTGTCACTGTGGAGGAGGGAGATTCGGTAATGCCTCCGCCCTGACGCAGGGCCGTGACCATCGGGCTCTTTTGTCCCTTGCTGCGGTATTGGCGTAGGACGACGCCGCGGCTCCGGCCGAATCCCACCACGCGACCAGGGGTGAGAAAGTGAAAGCGCGCGGCCACTTCCGGTGGCTCATGCCTTCTGACGGGAGCCCGGTGCGATTTCTGGCGCCGAACCTGGTCGAAGGTCTGCCATTCGCTGATCCAGTCGGTACAGACGCGCGGCCCGAACGGCTCCATCTGATCGCGCAGATCGTCCAGTTTTCGTTCCAAGACTTCGGCACGCTGGTTGAGCTGAAATTGCGCAAAACTTTTTGCGAGAATCGATTGAATCTGATCCAGGGGATGGGCCTTCAATAGATTAAGGACCATCGGATAGCTAATGAGGAATTGGCTATTGATCGCTTCCGGATGGCCGGTAAAACCTTTGGTCAACACGGTGAGATCGATATAGGGCGAAGGCGTGACGATGGCGAAGCCCACGAGATCTTTTCCGCGGCGTCCTGCGCGGCCAGCAATCTGCTGCACCTCGCCGATCGTCAAGTCCATGAAGTCGCGCGACTTGCGAATGCTGGACTGTGTGATGATGACGGTGCGCGCGGGGAAATCGACCCCGGCGGCCAATGTGGTCGTGGCAAAGACGGCGTCGAGACAGCCATGGCGCATGAGTTCTTCGACCGCGATTTTCCATGAGGGGAGATGACCGGCGTGATGCGCGGCGACCCCGATGCGTGTGACGGTCGGAATGAGCGGGTGCTCGGCGATGCTGGGATATTGGGCGATCACCTTGTCCAGCACGGCGGCGATCGCCTCCTGACGAGGCGGCGGAAGGAAGATGTGGCTATGGTCGAAGGCCTGCATCGCTTCATCGCACGCACGGCGCGACGTCAGAAAGACAATGGCAGGGGTCAAGTGCTTCTCGCGAAGGGCTAGGATCAGGTCAACTGGATGAATCGAGGGAGGCATGCAGTTTCATTCCCTTTGAAATCACGACGAGGCCGGATTCGGTAACGGTAAATCGCTGTGCGTCGGCTGCCCGGTCGTGCCCGATTTCCGTGTTGGGCGGGATGACGACATCTTTATCGATGATGGCCCGTTTGATCCGGCTCTGTTCGCCGATGACGACGTTTTCCATGACAATCGATTCGCGCACGTCCGCATGGTCCAGCACACGGACGTTCGGTGAAAGCACCGAGTTTTGTACCCGGCCACCCGAGACGATGCAGCCGCCGCAGACGATGGAATCCAGGGCTACGCCCATTCTGCCGCCTTGATAGTCTTGCGCGAAGACGAATTTGGCAGGCGGAAATTGCCCTTGATAGGTTCGAATCGGCCACTGCTGGTCGTAGAGATTGAACTGGGGGTCCACTGCGACGAGGTCTAGGTTCGCTTCCCAATATGCGTCCAAGGTGCCGATGTCCCGCCAATACTTCACGTCTTTGTTATTCTCGTCGACAAAGTTGTAGGCATAGACACGTCGATCGCGAATCATCTGAGGAATGATATTTTTCCCGAAATCGTGACTCCCGCCTTCCTGGGCATCGGCAATCAAGTGCTCACGGAGGACCTTGGTGCGAAACAGGTAGATGCCCATCGAGGCAAAGGCCTTGGTCGGATCGTTGGGGACGGACGATGGGTGAGAAGGCTTCTCTGCAAAGTTTGTAATCCGGAAATCTTCATCCACACTCATCACGCCGAATCGATGAGCCTCTTCGATCGGAATATCGATGGCGCCGACCACGACATCGGCGCCTTTGGCGAGGAGCCAATGGAACATCTCCATGTAGTCCATCTTGTAGATGTGGTCGCCGGCCAGGATCAGGACATAGTCCGGTTGTTCGTTGTCGAGGAGGAACAGGTTTTGATGCACCGCGTCAGCGGTGCCTTGATACCATTCTTCGCTGATCCGTTGCTGGGGTGGAATCGAGGCGATGTATTCACCGAGTTCGGCATTCAAGATGTTCCAGCCTGTGCGGATGTGCCGATCGAGCGAGTGGGATTTGTACTGGATGAGGACGGCGACTTTGCGAAGCCCGGAGTTGAGACAGTTGCTGAGCGTGAAATCGATAATGCGATATTTTCCACCAAAGGGCACCGCCGGCTTGGCGCGATGTTCGGTGAGAGGCTGAAGCCGTTCGCCTTTCCCTCCCGCCAGCACCATGGTGAAAATGTTCTGCATTGCGGCGAATTGTAGCAGGACACAGAGGAAATAGAAAGAAAGCAGACTCGTTGACATCGCGAAGATCTGAGACGATACTACGCGACACAGTCTAGGCAGATGCGTGAATCGTCGATCAAAGGAGTGCGTATGAAGCGGGATGTATTGGTCACGTCGTTGGTGAGACAGAAACCGATCTTGAAGTCGGTTCAAAAATCGGTCCAGAAGCCGATCGTGGATCGCAGCAAAAATGCGCTGTCGCGGGTCGAACATCTTGAAAGCCAAATGGCAAAGTTGTCCGAATTGGTTCGTGAGCATGCGGAGGATGTCGATCGGTTGGTGCGCATCGTGGCAGAGGATCGTGAAGTCATTCGGCGGCAGTTGTTGCGCAAACACCATGAGCAAGTCCGGGTTCGGAAACATCTCCGTGATTCTAATTCCAAAGTAGGATTCGACTCCTAAGCCGGTGATCTTGTACCGGCGATCCCTCCTCGCAGGTCTTTCCTCTCAGCATTGCGAGCAGACCCAGCCCGCCTCGTTCTTGCTACATAGCCCTTGGGTCGGTGAAGCCCACTTGGATCAGCATGGTTGATCAATCAGCGAGCATCGACATCACGTCTTTGGTGAAGCGGCATGGTGCGACACTCGCAGTCGACCATGTGTCGTTGACCGTGCAGCGTGGGGAATTCTTTTCGCTCCTCGGTCCCAGCGGAGCAGGGAAGACGTCCGTTTTGCGGATGATCGCAGGCTTTGAAACACCGGATGAGGGGACCATTCGAATCGATGGCTGCTCGATGGAGGCGGTTCCACCAAATCGTCGTCCCGTGAATCTCGTCTTTCAATCCTACGCACTCTTTCCCCATATGACGGTCGCGGAAAATGTTGCCTTCGGCCCCACAATGCAGGGAGCCCCACGCGCCGACATTACGTCTCGTGTTCGTCTCGCCTTGGACATGGTGAAGCTTTCATCGAAAGAGGAACGTCTGCCGGCTCAGCTATCGGGCGGGGAGCAACAACGCGTGGCACTGGCCCGTGCCTTGGTAAATCGGCCATCTGTCCTATTACTCGATGAGCCGCTCTCGGCGTTGGACCAACAGCTCCGACAGGAGATGCAGCTTGAACTGAAATCCATTCAAGAACGAGCGGCCTGCACCTTCGTCTGCGTCACCCATCATCAGGAAGAAGCCCTGACCATGTCGGACCATGTGGCGGTCATGCATCAGGGTCGGGTGCTGCAGATCGGTAGTCCTCAAGATCTGTATGAGTCGCCACGCTCGGCATTTGTGGCCCGGTTTATCGGGGTCTCGAATGAACTGCGCGGAATCGTTCGACGCATCGACGGGGAGCGAGCGATCGTGCAATCTCCAGAATGCGTTGAAGAGATTCAGATTGTCCTGCCCACGCATATGGCGATCCAGGTGGGACGCCCGGTCACGCTGCTGATACGGCCAGAGCGGCTTCGACTTTCGACCGCGGCGCAGGGGCTGAGCGGTGAACAGAGTCTGGCTGCCTCAGTCGACAAGGTGCTCTATAGCGGTAGCGATCGACGCTATCTGGTACGGCTCGGCGAGCATGTCGTCTGGAACGTGCGGGTGCCGAACGATGAGTCCGGTCGAAAGGGGCTCGTGCCGGGCGATACCCTCTACCTGCGCTGGCAGATCTCCGATGCCGTGGTGTTGAGCGAATGAACAGCTCTCCTTCTGCCGGACGAGCGGAGTCTTCTGGGCCTATGGGGGCCTGGTGGCTGCTCGGACCAGGCCTGCTCTGGATGGGGCTGTTGTTTGTGGTACCGCTCAGCCTTGTCCTTGTTATCAGTTTCGCCGAACGAGGCACTTATGGCGGGATTGTCTGGTCATTTAGCCTGACGAACTATCTCGATCTTCTCCACCCCCTGTATGCTCATATTCTTGGCCAATCGATCCTCCTGGCCGCCGTCACAACCGTGCTCTGCCTGATCATGGGTTTCCCCTTGGCCTATTATATCGCGCGAGCGGCGCCGAGACGGCAGGGGGTCTTGTTGCTGCTGGTCATGATTCCATTCTGGACGAACTTTCTCGTTCGTACCTATGCCTGGATGTTTATCCTCCGCACCGAAGGTCTGCTCAATACGCTGCTGTTGAAGTTGGGAGTGATTACGGCTCCGATCGAGCTGCTCTACTCCAACACCGCCGTCGTGATCGGGCTGGTCTACGGCTATCTCCCCTTTATGGTCCTGCCGCTGTATGTCGCGCTCGAGCGGGTGGATCGGACGTTGGTCGAGGCGGCCTGGGATCTGTACGCCACGCGATGGGCAATGCTGTGGCGAGTTATTGTGCCGCTCGCCAGGCCAGGGATCATGGCCGGTTGTCTCCTCGTGTTTATTCCTTCGCTGGGGGCCTTTCTCACGCCGGATCTTCTCGGGGGCGCCAGGAGCATGATGGTTGGGAACCTCATCCAACATGAGTTTTTGATCGCGCGCGATTGGCCGCTGGGCGCGGCCATCTCCTGTCTGTTGATGCTGTTCGTGATGGGCATGATGCGCTGGTCGTTTCACGCCGCGTCACCAGGCTCCCGGCAGGAGGATGCGTCATGAAACAGACTGGGGGCTGGTTGTGGCGCCTGAGTCTGGCCAATCTGGTATTTCTCTATGGACCGATCGCCGTGCTGATCCTGTTTTCGTTCAATGCGTCGCGATTGTCTGCGACCTGGCAAGGATGGACGTGGCAATGGTATCGCGCCTTGTGGGTGAATCAAGCGCTGCTCGATGCCACGGCGAACAGCCTGTGGGTGGCGACGGTTTCGACGGTGCTCGCACTGTTCTTGGGTGTCGGCATCGCGGTGGGGTTGGAAGGTCTGCCAGGGCGATGGCAGCGCCAGATCGAACAGGCGATGCTGCTGCCGCTGGTGATTCCCGAAGTCATGATGGGGGTCTCGCTGTTGTTGTTCTTCGTACTGCTACACATTCCCCTCAGTCTGATGACGGTGATGATTGGCCATGCGTTATTCAATGTGCCCGTCGTGGTGATCATCGTGCGAGCCCGTCTCAGAAAGTTAGATCCACGGCTGTTGGAAGTCGCAGCGGATCTCGGGGCCTCCTATTGGGATGCGTTGCGTCATGTGACGATTCCGTTACTCAGGCCGGCCATTCTCGGGGCAGGGCTCATGGCTTTTACCATTTCGCTCGACGACTTCATCGTGACCTACTTTACCGCCGGTCCCGGGGCGACGACGTTGCCGCTGAAAGTCTATTCGATGATCAAGTCCGGCATGTCTCCCGAGATCAACGCTTTGTCGGCCCTGTTCGTGATCGTGTCCATGGGGTTGATCGGGTTTTCCCTTCTCTTGCAACGACGATAGGGCACTGATGTGTATCAACGGGATACGGCTTTCCCTCTGCCTGCTGATGCTCCTGTTCTGGGGGACCGTGGCCTGTCAGCGAACCTCCGGGGATGCAGGGCAGAAGACGCTTCACTATTTCACCTGGTCCGATTACGTCGGCCCCGAGTTGTTGGCTGAGTTTGAACGACGCCATGGTGTACATGTCGTGGTGGATACGTTTAGCAGCAACGAAGAGCTGTTGGCCAAGCTCCAGGGCGGGGCTACGGGATACGATGTGGCGGTGCCGTCGGATTTCATGGCGGCGATCATGATTCAGCAAGGGCTCGTTGCCGAACTCGACGCCACGATGTTGCCCAACGCGGCTACGTTAGAAGACCATCTTCAGCACCTTCCGTTCGATCCCACGCAGCGGTTCGCAATTCCCTATCTCTGGGGTACGGTCGGGATCGGGTATGACTCAGCCGTCGTCTCGACGACGCCAGACAGTTGGGCTGTGCTGTGGGATGCCCGCTATACAGGGAAGATCAGCATGTTGAACGATCAGCGGGAAGTGTTTGGGGCGGTCCTCCGGTCGATGGGGGCCTCCATGAATACGAGGGACCCAGCGTTGATTGAGGCGGCGAAAGCGCGATTGCTGGTGCAGAAACCATTGGTGAAGGCCTATGCCAGCGAGCATTACGACCAGCTATTGGCGTCGGGCGATGTGGTGCTGGCGCATGGGTGGGGAGGGCCGGTTGCCCGGGCGATGTTAGATCGGCCGTCGATTCGCTATGTTGTGCCGAAAGAAGGTGGGACTCTCTGGGCGGACTGTCTGGTCGTGCTGAAGTCCTCTCCCAGGAAAGAGCTTGCGACGCAGTTCATCAATTACCTCTTGGAGCCCCAGGTGGCGGCGCGCACAGCAGAGCGACTGCTCTTTGCCTCGGCCAATAAAGCAGCCAGGCCGTTTGTGCCCTCACGTATTTTGGATAATCCAGCCATCTATCCACCCCTCGACCTGCTCCCTCGTCTGGAATGGATGACCGACGTCGGCGCGGCGCTGCGAATGTACGATCGGGCCTGGACCGAACTGAAAATGCATTAGCAGGATGGCCTTTTCTGACCCAATAATAGGGTGATCGAGAAGGGGGCCTAAGTGCTTATTTATCAAGAGATTCTTTGTTTCGACTTACGTACCCTGTATAATGACATTTCGTTTAGTGCGAATGTGCGATAGCCACAAATTAGGAGTCTGTCTGTGTTGCTGGATCGACGATTCACGCTCATTTGCTACCTCTCAATGATCAGCGCTCTCGGTATTCTTACAGGATCTCTTGCCGGTGCGGCCTCGTCGTCTTCAATGTCTGAACAGACCACTGTGACATCGAAGGCACTTCGCCTCAGCGTCAACGATGTCCTGGCCTTATTCGTCAACCAAAACCTGGATGTGCTCATCGCCAAGTATGGGATTGAGTATAGTAAGGGGCAGCAGATCACTGCGGGGCTGTTTCCCAATCCTGTGGCGTCGATCGGGACGCTCAGCTCCTATACGCAAGGGCACACGTTATCCAACAGCGGGCAGCTCTTTACGCAAGTCGCTCAGTTATTCGAATTAGCGGGGAAACGGGGCTACCGAATCGAAAGTGCGGGGTTCGGCACGCAATCGGCAGAGGCCGCCTTTGAAGATGCCGTGCGACAACTTGGGTTTACGGTGAAAGACACCTACTATCGGATTCAGTTGGCTCAACGTCGACTGGTGTTGGCCGAAGAGAACCGCGACCGTTTTTCACGAATCCTCGACATCAACACGATCCGTTTCAAAAAAGGGTACATCGCAGAAGTCGATCTGATTCGAATTCGGCTGCAGATGGTGGACTTTCAAGCACAGGTCATTCAATCGCTGCAGGAAGCAGAGTCGGCGAGGGGCGATCTTCGCCAGCTCTTGCGGTTATCCCCCAAGACGATGCTCGAGTTAACCACGGAGTTGGACTTCCGCCGGATCGATCCCGATATCGAGAGATTGCGTGTGGCCGCACTCGACGCGCGACCAGACATTCGTGCCAAACGCTATACCTTTTCTCAGCGGGAATCCGACCTCAAGCTGGCGAAGGCCTACCGGATCCCCGACGTGACGATTGGGGCAGGGTATGCCGTGCAAGGATCCAAAGGACCTGATAATCCAGGCCAGGTGGCGCTCAATGCCAGTATCCCCTTGACCCTGTTCAACCGGAATCAGGGTGGGGTTCGCCAGGCGGAGGTTTCCCTCCAGTCGGCGGAAGCCGACTTGAATAAGACAATCAATATAGTTGAGAATGAAGTGGAAGTCGCCTATCGCAACTTGCTACAGAGTCGGCGATTGGTCGAAGCCTATGTCGGTGGAGTGTTGGAAGAAGCCCGCTCAACCTTTACGATTGTTGAACGGGCCTATGAACGAGGCGGGGCGACCATTCTCGATTTACTCGACGCCGCTCGTACGTCGCGGACGATTCAGCAGAACTACATCGAAGCCCTGTTTAACTATCAGCATCAGCTGTTCCAGCTAGAAAGCGCCGTGGGGCAGGAGATCGTCTCGTGAGAACCCATGTTAGAGCTGAGGCAATGGTTGCGCGTATGAAGGAGTCTCTCAGATTTCTGTCTGCACGATCGGTTTCAACCGTTGCCTTCGCCTGTCTGTTTTTTGTTGCCTGTGGGCGAGGAGAGGAGCCGGCAGTCTCCAATGCCGCAAGTCCTCTTCCTCCGAAAGCCGGTTCAGCGCAGGAGTTGCATCCGCGAGTGGAAACGGCTCTCGTTGAAGTCGGGTCGGGGGCTCATGACTTGACCTTGTCTGGGAAGGTCGCCTATGGGGAAGATCGCTACTCTAGAATTTCCTCTCCACTCCAAGGTCGAGTCCTCGAAGTAAGGGCGCACTTGGGTGAGCGTGTGCAGGCAGGGAGCATACTGTTGGTGTTGGATAGCCAGGAAATTGCTCAGGCCTATTCTGAATACGTCAAGGAAGACTCCGATCTTCAATATGCGACCCGTGCCCGTGATTTGGCCAAAGACCTGTATGAGA
>JBDSKU010000010.1:0-3244 GCA_039916745.1 Nitrospiraceae bacterium | reverse complement strand
GAGACATCATCGATTTGGTCGTTTCAAGCGAGAGGCCCACCGCAAACAGCGACTGCAAGATACCATCATGGAGGTCTTGGCTGATCCGTTCACGCTCCTCGATCGCGGCGCGCAGGTCACGCTCTCGTTGGCGGAGCGCTTCTTCCATACGCTTGCGTTCAGTGATATCCGTCGCAGCCCCGAGGACCATGATGGCCTGGCCTTGCTCGTTGAAAATAGGCCGCTTCACCGTCTGCAACCATCGCATCTTGCCCGTCGAATCAGTGATGGCCTCTTCGGGGAGGAAGAGATCCTGGAGCGAATTCATCACCTCCAAGTCCGTCTCGCGGAAGAATGCGACTTCTTTCTGGTCGGCATTGAAGTCGGCCTCGGTCTTTCCAATCAAGTTCTCCACCGTCGTTCCGTAGGCATCGGCCACCGCCTTGTTGACTAAGGTAAAGCGGCCGGCACGGTCCTTTGCAAACACGAAATTGGGATCGAGGTCGATGACTTGCCGGAGAAAAGCATGTGACCGCCGAAGCTCTTCTTCCGATCGTTTAATCTGCGAGATATCATGGGCCACGCCGATGATGCCGATCATGCGTCCTGTGGCATCGCGGTATGGCGCTTTGGTCGTCAAATACGTGACGCGGTGTCCATCGACCGTCGTGCTTTCCTCCACCGTCTGTGCGATACCGGAGGTCATGATGTTCTGATCTGCCGCTTTGCAGCAGGCTGCCAGGTCGGCCGGCCAAATAGCGTCGTCGTCTTTTCCGACGATCTCCTCGACCGACATCCCCACGGCGCGGGCTCCGGCAAGATTCATGTGCAGATAGCGCCCCGTCAGATCTTTAACGAAAATGATATCCGTCGTAGCATCCATGATCGCAGAGAGCAGAGCATGTTTCTGCCGAAGCGCCTCTTCTGCTTGCTTCCGGTTCGTGATATCGAGCACCAACACTTGCATCACGGTGGTGCCGTCGAAGGAGGTAGGGATCTCCGTGACGGCGACGTCGACCCGTGACCCGTCGAGGCGCACAAACTGTTTATCCACCGACGGTATCGGTTGTCCAGTCTCCATCAACTGATAGATGCGGTCCTTCGAGATCTGGCGAAATTCCGGAGCGACCCGATCCAACACCGGTGTGACGAGCAACTGTTCGACGTTCGTCGCGTGGAGAATGCGTTGCATCTCCCGATTGACATAAGTAAACCGCCCCGCCTCGTTGACGTAGATGCCGATCGGCGCATTGTCGACCAAGGATCGGTAGCGGCCTTCACTCACGCGCAGCGCCTGCTCCGTGCGGGTGCGCTGAATCATATAGGCCATGTGGCTGGCAATCGTTTGTGCGACGCCGACTTCTTCGCCGGTGAACTGATGCGGCTGATCGTAATAGAGCATGAACGTGCCCAGCAGTCCTTCGGGCAAGATCAGAGGGATGAACCCGAGAGCCTGGATGCCTTCTGCGTCGAAGATCTCGCGATATTGCGCGACAGAGGGATCGGCGCCGATGTCATCGCTCAAGATCGGCTTGGGGTCGACTGTCTCACGACTCCAGGGGGAATGGCCTTCTACGGCGGACCGGTACCGTTCCGACAAGCCCCGGGAGGCCTTCAATCGCATCACCCCTGCGTCGTCGAACAAGAGGATGGATGCCCGGTCCGCCTGAAGCGCCCGCTGCATACAGTCGATGGCCTCACGATAGATGTCGTCAAGCGAGGTCGCGTGGGACAACGTCATCGTCATGCGGAAGATGGCTTGTAATTGGTCGTTTTGCCGGGCCTGTCGGGCTTCGGCCAATTTCTGCGCGGTGATATCCTCGCACGTTACCAGCAGGACGGTCTCTCCAGCCGATGACTGCCCCACACGGGCCGTTTCCCGAACCCAGATGATGCGTCCATCTTTTCGCACTTTCCGAAATTCCCAATGCCGCGTCGTCTTCGGGGTCGCGAGACATTCTGAAAGGCTGGTACTCACGGCTTCTTTGTCGTCTTCGTGAAAGATGCTGAGCACAGAATGCCCCACGAGCTCCTCCACCTGATAGCCAAGCTGATCCGCTCCGAACCGGTTGACGGAGCGCACGGTCCCATCCATCGCCAACGTAAAGTACATCGTCGGGGTCTCGTCGTAGAGCGCTCGATAGCGTTCTTCACTGGTGCGTAACGCCTCGTCGGCCTGCTTACGCTCTCCAATATCCCGCATGATGGCGCAGGTGTATTCTCGACCGTCGTATTGCAGATAATTGACCGTGACCTCCGTGTCCAAGACGCGGCCCGTCCTCGACCAATATTTCGATTCAAACGACAATGCGCCCTGGTGTTTCAAGTCCTCCCAATGGGGCGACCAGAGTTCCAGAGGAAAGCTCGGATCAATGTCATGCACCGTCATGGCCATCAGTTCGTCACTGGTATATTCCAGCATGCGGCAGGCCGCCTCGTTCACGTGCAGAATTTTGGCGTCTGGACCGATCCAGAAAAATGCCTCGACGGCATGGTCCACAGAGAACTGCGTCAGTTTAATGGCTTCCTGCGCCCGCCGTAACGCCGTGATATCTTCGTTGAGCACGATCGCGCCAAGGACAATACCAGCCTCGTCCTGGACAGGAACGGCTGTGTTGCGGATGGTTTTTTTCGTCCCATCAAGGCATTCGAAATCGAGCGTTTCGTACAATGAGGGAACCCCTTTCGTGAGGACATGACTCAAGGCCCAGCGATGGGGTTCGCTCGATGGTCCGATGGCCTCCCACCATCCAGCGGCATTGGCAGCCGTCTCGATCCCGACCTGTTTGATGCCGGACCAGATTTGCCTGGCGGCGGGATTGGCAAGGAGCGGCTTGCCAGATGGATCGGTAAACCAGACACCCACGGGAAGCGCATCAAGGACGGTCTGTAACTGGCGCTCACGCTGGGCCAGCGCCTCTTGGCTTTGCTTCCGTTCCGTAATATTTCTCACGAAGGCGCAATGCAGCTCCTGCCCTTCGTAGGAGAGGTAATTGACATTCACCTCGACGGGGATGAGCTGACCTGTCTTGGAGCAATGAACAGCCTCAAAGGTCATGCTCTTGCGTTGAAGGGTTTCTGCCCAAAAGCCTGGCCACATGTCAGATTGGAAATCAGGATTCAAGTCGTGGACCGTCATCGCGCACAACTCGTCTTTCGAATATCCCAGCATCAGACTGGCAGCCTCGTTCACATTCACAATCTGGGCCGTTTGATTAATCCAGTAGACTGCGTCTGCGGCACGCTCGATCGTGAATTGTGTGAG
>JBDSKU010000009.1:0-4989 GCA_039916745.1 Nitrospiraceae bacterium | reverse complement strand
TTGGATGGTCCGACCAAAAACATCGTGATTCCCAAGTTGATGCCTGCAGCATTGAACTGGTTCCGTCATGGCGTGACGGTCACGGTGTTCGCCGGGATCGCGCTATACTTTTACATGTACTCGAAGGGTGGAACCGGTGCGATCGCGTTGGGAATCGGCGGGCTTTTGGGCCTCATCATGATGATCAACGTCCATGCGATCATTTGGCCGAACCAACAGAAGATTATTGCGGCAGTGACGGCGGCAGCCCAGGGAACTCCTGCTCCGGCGGAAATGGCTCAATGGGGTCGGACCGCGCTTCTCGCTTCGCGGGTGAATTTTATGTTGTCGATTCCCATGTTGTTATTCATGGGAGCCGGCAGCCACATCAAGTAAGACGCTGTACAGCAAGGTCGGCAGGAAAACCTGCCGGCCTTGTTCCTTCCGTCCCGTCCCTCCATCAGCCTCCACCGTTCCGGTGCCCTGCCTAGATGGCCCATATGCCCTGTTTTGCATAGGTCGGTGGCCCTAAGTCATTGAGATTCAGGCCTATTATCAGGGCATTGCCTTGACGAACACCGGCCAGGCGCCTTATAGTAACGCTCCGCACTTTGAGCAAAACTGGTAAGGAAGAGCGCATGACGACTGCGACTGAACCACGAGTTCTCCAAACGCTTGACGGGGCTCCCTGGGATATCGATGCCTACCTGAAGATCGGGGGCTATGAGGCCTGGAAGAAGTGCGTCAAAGAGCTGAGTCCGAACGATATCGTCAATGAACTGAAGAAAGCCGGACTCCGTGGACGTGGGGGGGCAGGCTTTCCTACCGGCATCAAGTGGGAGAAGGTCCTTAACCACAGAGTCAAGGAACATTACTTCGTCTGCAACGCGGGCGAACATGAGCCGGGCACATTTAAAGACCGTCATCTACTCAAGTTAGCGCCACACCAGCTCATCGAAGGTTGCCTCATCGGGGCCTATACGGTACAAGCGAAGGCGGCGTTTATCTATGTGAATCACGAGTACCACGAAGAACGCGAGAATCTGAAGAAAGCATTGGCGCAGGCGAAGGAACGAGGATTCCTGGGCAAGAATGCCCTGGGCAGTGGCATGGACATCGATCTGCAAGTGTTCGAAGGCCATGGGAGTTACGTGGCCGGTGAAGAAACGGCGATGCTCGAATCGATGCAGGGGCGGCCGGCGATGCCAAGACAGAAGCCGCCGTTTTACCCAACGGACTTTGGCCTCTACGGGAAGCCGACCCTGGTCAACAATGTCGAAACCTTGTGCAACATTCCGCGGATCATCCAAAAAGGCGCAGCCTGGTTTATGCAGGTCGGAACGGAAAAGTGTCCAGGTACGATGATGTTCTCGCTCAGCGGTGCGGTGAATCGACCTGGCGTGTATGAGAGGCCGATGGGGATCACGATCCGGGAACTCATTGAGACCTGTGGTGGAGGCGTACCTGGTGGCCGCAAGATCAAGGCGGTGTTTCCAGGTGGGCCGGCCTTTTCGATGGTCACGGCCGATCAGCTGGATCTGACCATGGATTTTGATTCGCTCAAGAAGGCCGGCACCGGACTCGGGTCAGCCGGTATGATTGTCGTGGATGATGCGACTTGTATGGTGGCGAAGACCCTGCATTTTTCGAACTTCTTTAAAGGCGAGAGTTGCGGTCAATGCCCGCCCTGTCGAATGGGAACCATTAACCTTGCTGCGCTGATGACCAAGATCGAGCAGGGAGAGGGGACGCAGAAAGACTTGGATAGCCTCCTTCAGCTCTGCGGGTTTGTGAAGGGGACGGGTTATTGCACGCTGGTCACCGGGGCTGCGGTGTTGGTGCAGAGCAGCATGAAACTGTTCCGTCACGAGTTCGAGGAACATATCCGATTGCAGCGCTGTCCCTATCAGCCGGTGGCAGCTGGTGCAACGGCGCATTGAGGGGGATTGCGATGCCGCGCGTGACGTTTCTCCATCCTGATGGCAAGAGCGGAGAAGTTGAGGCCAAGATGTCGTTGTTGGACGCCTCGAAAGTGCTTGGGTTTGTTTTGAATAACGATTGTGGTGGGAATGCCTCCTGCACCACCTGTCGGGTTGAAGTGCAGATGGGTGCCGAGAATCTGTCGGAGATCGACTTCGATGAGCAGGATCTTCTCGATCGGGAAGCGCTCAGTGAGCCGTGGCATCGGCTTGGATGCCAAGCCAAAGTGCTTGGAGACGTGGTGGTTCGGGTCCCAGAGGGTAAGTGGGTTGCACCCACGACGACGCAGGTGGAGTCGCAGGGTATTGAAATTCGGTAAAGAGATGTTACACTAAGCCATTCCAGGCAGGTCTTCGAAGGACGGCCTGGTCACACGAGGAGGATCACAATGGTTACGATTACGGCGATTGCGGAGCAGAAGATCAAGGAATTGATGGTCGAAGAGAAGGATATCGTCGGCTTGCGCGTCTACGTGAAGGGCGGCGGCTGCCACGGTTATCAATACGGGATGGCTTTCGAATCCAAGATGGGCGATGACGACACGGTGGTCGAGAAGGGTGATGTCAAGGTCATCATGGATTCGCAGAGCGCGCCATTGTTGCAGGGCGCCGAAGTCGATTACGTGGACAGCCTCCAAGGATCCGGGTTCTCGATCAAGAATCCACAAGCGAAGACGACCTGCGGCTGCGGCAGCTCTTTCAGCGCCTAAGGAAGGTGCGCTGGAGTGGCGCAGTTGTTTCGTTGAATGAATAGGGGAGGCCAGGATTGTCCGGGTATGGAGGCAATCCTGGCTTTTCCATTTTTCTGGCTGAATGTGAGCTGAATCCACGATGGCACAGGCGAGTGTGACGAGGCGGTATCGGTTTTGTGCGGCGCATCGGCTGCATACGGATCAATTATCCCCCGCTGAAAATGTGGCGGCATTTGGGAAGTGCAATAATCCCAATGGGCACGGCCATAACTATGTCGTATTGGTGACTGTAAAGAGTACGATTCCGACTACGACGAGTAAAGGGGTGGACCTCGATCAGCTGGATCGGACTGTCGCCGACCAGGTGATTACGCGATTCGACCATCACGATCTCAATCAAGATCCTGAGTTTGCCGATCTCACCACGACTGGCGAAAATTTGGTGCTGTTGATCTGGGACCTCCTCGTGAAGCACCTTCCCAACGGGCAGCTGGAAAAGGTCGGGCTCATCGAAACGCGCGACAATTACTTCGAGTATGCAGGGTCGGCACGTCACGCCCCGGTGCTCAGAGAGGGACGGCATGGCTAAGCAGGGAGTCAAGCGGCGAAGTCAGCGGCAGAGAGAAGACGTCAACGGGAACGGTAAACCGGCCGATCTGGACGTGCTGCAATCACTCGTCACCGAGATGCTGCTCGCCCTCGGAGAAAAGCCTGGCCGCAACGGGCTCGTGAAGACGCCCGAGCGAGTGGCCAAGGCCCTTGCTTTCATGACCCAGGGGTATCAGCGAGATATCGATCAGCTCTTAAATGGCGCGCTGTTTCCGATCGAGTACGATGAAATGGTCATCGTGAAGGACATCGGATTTTTCAGCATGTGCGAACATCACCTGCTGCCCTTCTTCGGCAAGGTTCATGTGGGTTATCTGCCCAATAAGAAGGTGGTGGGGCTCAGCAAGATTCCGCGTATCGTGGACATGTTTGCACGACGGCTGCAGGTCCAAGAACGGCTCACCGTTCAGATCGCCGAAACCCTCAAGACAAAACTCAATGCCCATGGCGTAGGCGTGGTCGTCGAAGCGAGACACCTCTGTATGATGATGCGGGGCGTTGAAAAGCAGAACACGGTTGCGGTCAGCAGTTCGATGTTAGGTGCCTTCCGCACGCAGCCGCAAACCAGGCTGGAGTTCCTCAAGTTGATTCGCCGAGGCAGCGTCGGCGATTCCGACTAGGCAGGGTGTTAAAAACGGCTTCTCCCTCTGCCATATCTGCCTGAGACTTTGTGTCGGCCAGGATCAATCCCTTCACGCGCGCCGCATACTTCCGATAGAACGCGAACAGGGTGTAGCCGCCCATCGAGAGGCCCACAAACAGAGCCTGTTGGATTGCGAGCTGGTCCATCAGTGCATTCACATCGTCGGCCGACTGCTCCAGCGTATAGTGCCAGAGCGGCGCGTCTGATTCGCCATGCCCCCGCAGATCAATTGTAATGATTCGGAACTGTGAGAAGAGTGCTTTCTCTTGCGCCGCCCACATGGTTCGGTTCAGGGGGAAGGCATGGAGAAAGACGATGGAAAAACCGGTTCCCTGGTCGCTGTAAGCCATGGTGATGCCGTTGACGCGAGTCTGCATGCTGTTCCCTCTTGCCGCTGTTCGTAACATTGGGATGAGGTATGGTCAAGGGCCGTTTGCGATCATCTCGCCCGGCGTATACAATTCTCCCCATTCTTGAGGATTCAGATGACCACTTCACGCGATCAGACGTCCGATTTATTTGGGACGCCCGAGGGGGAGAAGTCAGTTGAAGCTCCGTTGGCCGAGCGTCTGCGGCCGCGAGAGTTTGCAGACTTCGTCGGGCAGGACGACATCACGGCGCCGGATCGACCCTTGCGTCGGGCGATCGAGGCAGACCAACTCTCTTCCGTCATCTTCTGGGGGCCGCCAGGCTCTGGGAAGACGACGCTGGCGCATCTTGTCGCACGTCATACCAAGGCGCAGTTCGTGCCCTTCTCGGCGGTTACGGGTGGTGTCCCAGAGCTGCGGGCCATCATTAAGACCGCGGAGCAACGTCAGGCGATCAACGGTCAACGGACGATCCTCTTCGTCGATGAGATTCACCGCTTCAACAAGGCGCAGCAGGATGCTTTTCTCCCTCATGTCGAGAGGGGAACCATTATCCTGGTTGGCGCGACAACGGAGAATCCCTCCTTCGAAGTGATCTCACCGCTGCTGTCTCGCTCCCTACTCATTGTGCTCAAGCCCCTGTCGGATGAGGCATTGGGGCATATTCTGGATCGGGCAATCACCGATCCTGAGATTGGGCTGGGGAACTGGAATGCTCG
>JBDSKU010000008.1:0-6234 GCA_039916745.1 Nitrospiraceae bacterium | reverse complement strand
TTTACCGAGCAGGTTCTGACGGAAACGCCCCTGCTTTCCCTTCAGCATGTCGCTCAATGACTTGAGCGGCCGCTTATTCGGTCCACGGATCGCACGACCGCGACGGCCGTTATCGAACAGGGCATCGACCGCTTCCTGCAACATCCGCATTTCGTTTCGGATAATCACGCCCGGTGCCTTCAACTCGATCAGTCGCTTCAGACGATTGTTGCGATTGATCACGCGCCGGTACAGATCGTTCAAATCCGAGGTCGCAAAACGTCCGCCGTCTAGAGGCACAAGTGGACGCAATTCAGGAGGCAACACCGGAATGACATCCATGATCATCCACTCAGGCATGTTCCCGGATTTGCGGAACGCCTCGATGACCTTCAACTGCTTCGCGTATTTCTTCTTCAACGCCGCGGAAGCTGATGTCTTCGCCTTGGCCTTGATCTCATCCCACTTGGCCGTGATATCGATCTTGCGGAGCAACTCACGGATGGCATCGGCACCGATACCGACCTTGTAAGAACCAGGGCTATATTCAGATTGGAGCGAGCGAAGCTTTTCCTCTGAGACCAGCTCCTTCTCCGTCAAGTCAGTCGACCCTGGATCGACGCAGACATAGCTCTCGAAATAAAGGATCCGCTCCAGCCCCTTCAAGCTCATGTCGAGCAAGGTTCCAATCCGGCTCGGCACACCCTTAAGGAACCAAATGTGCGCCACCGGTGCCGCGAGCTCGATATGGCCCATGCGCTCTCGGCGAACTTTGGACTGAATGACCTCGACACCGCACTTGTCGCAGACGATTCCGCGGTGCTTCATCCGCTTATACTTACCGCAGTTGCATTCCCAATCCTTGATCGGACCGAAAATCTTCGCGCAAAATAGTCCGTCTTTTTCCGGTTTAAACGACCGGTAATTGATGGTCTCCGGTTTCTTCACTTCGCCATACGACCAGGACCGAATCTTTTCGGGTGACGCGATCTTGATCCGCATCGAATCGAATGAAACCGCATCGCGCGGCTTCTCAAATAATGTGTAGACGCCTTCCAAAGTAGTGACCTCCTCTGATGCCGGCCGCACAGGCCGGCACACAAATGGGTTAGTCTTGCGACTTAACCAGGTCGACGTCGAGCCCTAAACTCTGCAACTCTTTGACCAAGACGTTAAACGACTCGGGCAATCCAGGCTCCAGGAACGGCTCACCCTTCACGATCGCTTCGTACATCCGCGATCGACCTGGCACGTCGTCCGACTTCACGGTCAAGAACTCTTGCAGCGTGGACGCGGCACCGTACGCCTGCAACGCCCAGACTTCCATTTCTCCCAACCGCTGGCCACCGAATTGCGCCTTACCACCAAGCGGCTGCTGCGTGACGAGTGAATAGGGACCAATCGACCGGGCGTGAATCTTGTCGTCCACCAAGTGGTGCAACTTCAAGACATACATGTAGCCGACCGTCACCGGACTGCCGAACATTTCACCGGTTCGACCGTCCATCAGCATCGTCTGCCCACTGGGCGGAAGACCTGCCTTCTTGAGCAAATCCTTAATTTCCGTTTCTGACGCTCCGTCGAACACCGGGCTCGCCACCTTGATCCCCAGCGCCTTGGCAGCCCAGCCCAGGTGAGTCTCGAGGATCTGACCGACGTTCATACGTGACGGCACACCGAGCGGATTGAGCACAATTTCCACCGGCGTCCCGTCCGGCAAACAGGGCATATCCTCTTCAGGCAAGACCCGAGAGACCACACCTTTATTACCGTGCCGTCCAGCCATCTTGTCGCCGACCTGAATCTTGCGCTTCATCGAGACATAGACCTTGACGAGCTTGATCACGCCAGGCGGCAATTCATCGCCCCGCTTCAGGCGTCCGACCTTCTCGTCATACAGCGTCTGTAAAATCTCAATCTGTTCCTTCGCCCGTCGCTCGACATCTTCCAACTCTTTTTGCTCATCCGGGTCGCTCAGAATGATGTACCGGACCGTTTCGTCCGGCAGCCGCTTGAGAATCTCTGCGGTCAGTTTGCCCTTCTTCTTCAGAATGACATCGCCGCTCTCAGGATCCATCAAGTCACGACCGACCACTTTCCCCAGCAGGAGCTTTCGGATCTTCTTCGTTTTTTCTTCATCGATGATACGAAGCTCTTCGTGATGGTCACGCTGAAGCTTCATCGCATCTTCACTTTCGATACTCTTGGATCGTTCGTCCTTATCGAGGCCCTTGCGCGAGAAGATCTTCACATCGACCACGATACCCTCGACGCCTGGCGGCACCGTGAGCGACGTATCCTTCACATCGCCGGCTTTTTCACCGAAGATGGCCCGCAACAGCTTCTCTTCCGGCGTGAGCTGGGTTTCGCCTTTCGGCGTCACCTTCCCAACCAGAATATTGCCAGGCTTCACCTCGGCCCCGATACGGATGATGCCGCTTTCGTCGAGATCCCGAAGGGCTTCTTCTCCGACATTCGGAATGTCGCGGGTGATATCTTCCTTCCCGAGCTTGGTGTCGCGGGCCTCGACCTCGAACTCCTCGATGTGGATCGAGGTAAATGCATCTTCTCGCACGAGCTTTTCGCTCAGCAGAATGGCATCTTCGAAGTTGTATCCGCCCCACGGCATGAAGGCGACGAGGATATTTTTACCCAGGGCTAATTCGCCGTGGTCAATGGCAGGACCGTCCGCCAAGACCTGTCCAACTTTCACCGGCTGCCCAAGCCGAACCACCGGCGTCTGCGTGATCGTCGTATTCTGATTCGATCGCTGAAACTTGATCAAATCGTACACATCCAAACCGGCATCGTTCCGCTTCCGATTTTCTTTGGAGTCGGCACGCACCACGACCCGCGTGGCATCCACGCTTTCCACCACACCGGCCCTCTTAGCCTGCACCACATAACCCGAGTCACGCGCAACGACCGCTTCCATACCCGTCCCGACTAACGGGGATTCGGATACAAGCAACGGCACCGCTTGACGCTGCATGTTCGATCCCATCAAGGCACGGTTGGCGTCGTCATGCTCCAAGAAGGGTACCAATGCCGTCGCCACGCTCACCACCTGCTTCGGCGACACATCCATATATTCTATCTTGTCGGACGTGGCCGTTACAAAGTCTCCGGCAGATCGTGCAGAAATGGTTTCGGATAGCAAGCGACCGGACGCATCGATCGGCGAGTTCGCCTGCGCGATGATGTACTTGTCCCCTTCAATCGCTGAAAGAAACTCGATCTCGTCCGTCACTCTCCCCTTCACTACTTTGCGATAGGGCGCCTCAATAAATCCAAACTTATTGATGCGGGCATAGGTCGCCAGCGACGTGATCAACCCGATGTTCGGGCCTTCCGGCGTTTCGATCGGACAAATACGGCTATAGTGCGAAGGATGGACGTCGCGAACTTCGAACCCTGCCCGTTCCCTGGTCAAACCGCCGGGACCAAGCGCGGACAGCCGCCGCTTATGTGTAATTTCCGCGAGCGGATTCGTTTGGTCCATGAACTGAGAGAGCTGGCTGCTGCTGAAGAACTCTTTGACCGCGGCGACGACAGGCTTCGCATTGATCAAATCATGCGGCAGCACCGTCTCCATGTCGAGGAGGTTCATCCGCTCCTTGATGCTGCGCTCCATACGGACCAGCCCGAGCCGGAACTGGTTCTCCAACAACTCCCCGACCGAACGAACTCGACGATTGCCCAAGTGGTCGATGTCGTCGATTTCGCCCTTGCCTAGCTTTAAGTTCACGAGATAACGGATGACCTCGACCATATCCTGCGCGGTCAACGTCCGTTGCTCCAACGGCAGATCGAGGCCCAGCTTCTTATTCAACTTCAGACGCCCAACCGGCGAGAGATCGTACCGCTTGGAGTTTGAGAACAGATTGTCAAAGAGTGCTCGCGCCGTGTCGACTGAAGGCGTTTCTCCAGGCCGTAACCGACGATAGATCTCGACCATCGCTTCCTCTTTCGAGGTGGTCTTATCCATCTCCAGCGTGTCCAGTATCACCGGCGTCGACGTGACGGTATCGAAATAGATTGCCTTGAACTCTTCGATGTCGCTGTCGAGCAACGCTTCAACGATCTCTGCCGTCAACCGCTGATTGCGCTCAGCGATCATGTTCTTCTTTGAGTCGACCAGCTCGGTCAAGACCGCGCGGCCAATCAACTCGCTCGGCGCAAGCGGAATTTCTTTCACTCCGGCTGCCTTGAGCTTCGCAATGAGTCCCTTCGTGAGCTTGGCGCCTTCCTTGACCAACGGCTCCTTGCTGCCCTTCTCAAGTACTTCCGCCGAGCAACGCAAGCCATGATGGATTTCAGGGTCAAGCTTGCGCAGCATCTTGCCCTTGACGACCCGGATCTCTTCGACCGGGTAATACATCTTGAGCAGATCGTCGCTTGAAAAGCCGAACGCCTTCAACAGAATGGTGGTCGGCATTTTCCGTCGACGGTCGATGCGCACATAGAGGATGTCGCGGGCGTCGAACTCGAAGTCGAGCCACGAGCCGCGATAGGGAATGATCCTGGCGGAATACAACACCTTGCCACTTGAGTGAGTCCGGCCCTTATCGTGCGTGAAGGAGGCGCCAGGCGAGCGATGCAACTGGCTCACGACCACACGCTCCGTGCCGTTAACGATAAAGGTTCCGCGCTCTGTCATGAGCGGCAGTTCGCCGACGTAGACTTCCTGCTCGCGGACATCGAGCACCTTTTTCTTGGTGCCCTTGTCTTCCTTATCGAACACGACCAGACGCACTCGAAGTTTCAGCGGAACGGCATAGGTCATCCCCTGCTCAAGGCATTCCCGCTCATCGTACTTCGGAGCGCCAAGCGTATAGCTCGTAAACTCCAATACGGCCGTATTGTTGTAATCCGGAATCGGAAAGACACTCGCTAGGGCCGCCTGCAGCCCATGATCCTTCCGACGTTCGGGCTCGACCTCCCGCTGAAGGAATTCTTCATAGGAGCGCTTCTGGATCTCAATAAGATCCGGAATTTCAATGCTGCTATGAATGCGAGAGTAGTCTTTCCGCTCGACGAACTCTTGCAGAGTCGTTTCGGACATTCCACGGTCCTCCACTACAAATGGTTAGGACTGGGTGCCCGCACAGGGCAGGCACCCAGAGACACTAGAGACAGATCAAAACGAGGCTACTTGACCTCGACCTTGGCGCCGCTCTCTTCGAGCTTCTTCTTGAGGGTGTCGCACTCTTCCTTGGTGACACCGGTCTTCACGGGCTTCGGTGCGCCTTCCACCAGATCTTTCGCTTCCTTCAAACCAAGGCTGGTAATTTCGCGAACGACCTTGATGACCTGGATCTTCTTGTCCGCCGGAGCAGAGACGAGGACGACATCGAACGACGTCTTCTCTTCGGCAGCTGCGGCTGCACCACCACCTGCAGGAGCGGCAGCCGCGACTGGAGCTGCGGCAGTGACGCCAAAGCGGGTCTCTAACCCCTTCACGAGATCTGCCAAGTCGAGCACACTCATCGTCTCGATGGCCTTGATCAACTCTTCCTGTGACAATTTTGCCGTTGTTGCTGACATATCCCCTTCTCCTTTTCGTTTATCCTGAATGGCCGCAATGACTCTCACGAATTTCGACAAGACCGCACTCAGCGTATACACCAGACCACGCGCCGGCCCCTGCATGGCCGACAACAACATCGCAATGAGGACTTCCTTCTTCGGCAATTTGGCGACAGCCGCTAATTCAGCCGGCTGCACCACCTTCCCCTCCAATACACCGATGGTGATCTTGATTTTCTCTTCCCGCTTTTCCGCCAGGATAAAATCCCGAAGGATCTTCGTGGGAAGCACGGGATCGTCGTAACCGATCACTAACCCCGTCGGCCCCTTCAAGTAATCCGTTACCCCCGAAAAGATCGTGCCTTCGGAAGCACGGACAGCCAACGTATTCTTGACCACCCTATATTCGGCATTCGCACCTCGCAATTGCTTGCGGAGCTGCGTAACCTGGTTTGCGGAGAGCTTGGCACTCTCGGTAATAATGGCGAGCCGTGCACGGCTAAACCGCTCCGTCAACTCCGCAACCGCTGTCGCTTTCTCGTCCTTCTTCATAATCCAACCCTTCCCCTTCCGCGCTGCGACACCCAGACTAACTCCATTCTTTGGCCAATGCCATCGCATCAAGCTGCACGCCAGGCCCCATCGTGCTCGAAAGGGTCGCGCTCATCAGATAGCGCCCCTTGCACGAAGCAGGCTTTGCCTTAATCACCGCCTCAAGAACCGCCG
>JBDSKU010000007.1:0-12041 GCA_039916745.1 Nitrospiraceae bacterium | reverse complement strand
AGAACCCCCACCGTTTCGTATTCTGGATTGACGGCTTTCACGCCGCAGAGGTGCAGCAGGGAATAGAGCAGCATGGAGGCATGTCCGATCGAGAGCACGAACCGATCGCGATTGGGCCAGATCGGATCGTTCGGATCGAAGCGCAGAAAATGTTGCCACACGGCATACACCACTGGCGCCAAAGCCATGGCCGTACCGGGATGTCCGGAATTCGCCTGCTGAACCGCATCCATCGACAGAGTCCGAATGGTGTTGATACATTGCTGATCGATCAGTGGTCTGTTCATCGCGGCTCCGACCTCCATGGCTGATGTTCAGACCCCCAGCGGAAGACGAGTATCGTGGGGAATCGGCGCAAACGGGCTGCTCAAGGCTTCCAAGGGAAAGGCTGGTGTCCGGCCGATCCGGCGAAGCGCCTCGGCAATACGTTCCGGCCTTCCCCAGTCGCTCCATAGCGCATTCGTGAGCTCAGTCACCGCCACGCGGCCCGGCACTTGTTGAAGCAGATCGGAAGAAAAATTCTTGACCGGCATGGTCTGGTAGATTGTTTCCAAGACCTGCGCCTCCTCCGACGTGCCGATCGCGTGACTGAGTCGCTCGAATCGCTCCATCAGTTCAGGAAAACATTGCCAACCCAGCTCCCACAACGTGTCCACCTTGGCGGCCATCACCATCGTGTTCCAGAGCGCGTTGTTCGACAAAGCATCATCAGCCTGTTGAGCAGTAGGCTTTTCCAGGAACGTCAGAACCGTCTGGACAGGCTTCGATCCGGAATGGGCCAGTCGTTCTCCCGGTAGAATCCAGCCGTAATCCAGCTCAAGACGGTCCGGCGCCACGCCCAGCAAGACAATGCGGTCCTGCAGCCGTTCGGCAGCCTGCACCGCCCCCCGCACGGTATCGAGAAACTTCTTTTCCGGATACACAAAATGGTCGGATGGATAGATGACGACGGTCGCCCTCGGATCACGGGCTCGAACGTAGGTCAACGGGAGAAACACACCGGCCGCCGTATCCCGGTTGACCGGTTGGAACAAGACCGTCCCGACCCCGCGTCCATCCAGTTGCGTCATGGTCTCCTGACGCTGGGTGCGCGCGACAACCAGAACCGAACGCTCCACAGGTGCGAGTCTCGACGCACGGTCCAAGGTATGCTGGAGCATGGATCGCGTGCCGACAAACGTGCAAAACTGCTTGGGCCTCCGTCGACCTAACCACCGTTGCACGAAGGATCCCACCCGCGTGCCCTCGCCGCCGGCCAACACAATCGACCAGAGTGTCTGCTTGCTGTTTGCCTGTTTCATACGACTCTCCTTTTCCTGCCCTTCGGAATGAACTGCCGCGCACCCACATTCGGCGCAGGTCACAGCAGCGTCAAACGATTGTGCGATTTGCATTGAGGTCTTCGAGGTTCCTCTTGCTCATTCGAGATGGAATCACCGTTGCCACAAGATTTGAGCGGCCTCTAGGGGCACTGCCACGCCGGCGCAGTGCGGGATGATGCGCACCGTATAGTCTGCTGCGAAACGGGCTGCCGAGACCGATGCACGATAGACAGCCCCACTCGATTTGCCGGCCGATGGCTGGAGGCGCGCCATCTCCTGCCGGACCGGATCGCTGCCATTGATCCCTTCGGCATACAGCTCGACTCGCACGGCCTTCGGATCGAGGTCATTGAGATACACCTCTGCTTCGAAGATGTGCTGTGCTGCGTTTGTCTGCACCTTTACGTCGCCGAAACGGAGTGTGGCCCATTGCTGTTTCAGCGCCTGTTCCCAATTGACGATGTCCCTGCCCATTGCGCCTGTATCGGCAGCGCGCGCACGATAGGAGGCCGCCGCCGGAAGGTAGTGTTGCTCGGTGTATTCGCACACCGTTCGGTTGGCAGAAAAGCGTGGTGTCAACCGCGCCATACTCTCCCGCATCCGTGCTATCCAGGCCGTGGGAATGCCCGCCTCGTCCCGTCGATAAAACTCCGGGATCACTTCCTCTTCCAATACCCTGTAGAGCGCGTCGGCTTCGACCGCGTCCCAGGCCGGATCGTCGCCATGTTCCTGGCCGTCCCCCAAGGCCCAGCCTACCTCTGGCGTATAGGCCTCTGCCCACCAACCATCCAGCTCCGACAGATTGAGTCCGCCATTGACGAGCACCTTCATGCCGCTCGTTCCACTGGCCTCCCAAGGACGCCGTGGCATGTTGATCCAAACATCTACCCCCTGCACCAGGTGCTCGGCCAACCGCATGTCGTAGTCGCTCAGAAAGATGACGCGGAGACGGGTCTCCGGTTGTCGGATGAATTGGATCCATTCCCGAATCAAGGCCTGCCCTGCTCGATCGGCCGGATGGGCCTTGCCGGCCATGATAAGCTGCACCGGACGCTGAGAATTTGTTAACAAGCGACGGAGCCGTTCCGGTTGCTGCAACAAGAGATTGGGTCGCTTATAGGTGGCGAAACGACGGGCAAAGCCGAGCGTCAACGCATTGGGATCAAAGACCTGCGTACTCCTCTCCATGGCCGCAGGCCAGGCCCCAGAAGCCGTCAGTTGACGAAACAATCGTTCGCGGGCGTAGTCGATGAGGGATTTACGGGTGGTGGTGCGTAGCTGCCAGAGCTGAGCGTCCGAGACGTTGCGAATGGTAGATTCCAGGCGTTCCGTCGTTCCCAGCCAGCGGTTCTTTCCACAGGCCTCCGTCCACAGCTCGTCGGCGGCCGCCGAGTCCCAGCTCGGCATATGAACTCCGTTCGTCACATACCCCACCGGCACGTCATCTTCCGGCCAGCGCGGAAAGAGTGGCGCAAGAATGTGCCGACTCACCTTCCCATGCAATCGGCTCACGCCGTTGACCCTTCCACTCCCGTGGATCGCCAGATACGCCATATTGAAATACTCGGACGAGTTGTGCGGGTTCTGGCGACCCAACGCCAGCAACTCGTGGAGTGGTATGCCGAGCTGTTTCTCGGCATATCCACCGAGATATTGCTCGATGAGGGCCGGAGCGAACCGATCAAAACCCGCTGCCACCGCCGTATGTGTCGTGAAGAGGTTCCCCGCTCGCGTGGCGGCGAGTGCGACGTCAAAGGGCTGTCCGGTGATTTTCATGAAACTCCGGGCGCGTTCCAATATGGCAAACGCCGCATGGCCTTCATTGAGATGGCAGACTTCCGGTCGGAGGCCCAGCGCCTCCAGCAGCCGCCACCCCCCGATCCCGAGCAGCAATTCCTGTTTCAGCCGCAACTCCGGCCCACCCCCATACAGCTCACTGGTAATACCTCGGTGCACCGGGATGTTCGCGAGGTCATTGCTGTCGAGCAGATACAGCTGCACTCGGCCGACCTGGACTTGCCAGGCGCGCAGCCAGACCGGGTACCCGGGTAAGGCGATCTCCAATCGCAGCCACTCTCCGTTCGGGTGGCGCAACGGCGTGATCGGCAACTGCCCGGGGTCGTTATACGGGAAGAGGGCCTGTTGTGCTCCCTCCTTGTCGATCACCTGGCGAAAATAGCCTTGTTGGTAGAGCAGTCCCACTCCGACGACCGGTACGCCCAAATCGCTGGCTGCCTTGAGCTGATCGCCGGCTACATTGCCGAGACCGCCCGAATAGATGGGCAGCGCTTCGCTCAACATGAATTCCATGCTGAGGTACGCGACACAGGTGACGGGCGACTGTGGATGAGCCTGCTGAAACCACGCGGAAGCTTTCGCCGCATGACGCCTGGCTCGCACAAGCGCATCGACCTGCTTGCGGAAGGCTGGATCAACCGACAGACGCTGAAGCTGGCCTCGGGAAACCGTCTGGAGGACGACCCACGGGTTGTGCGTGGACTCCCACAGCGCGGGATCCAGCTGCCGCCAGATGTCGTCGGCACCATGATTCCACGACGAGCGTAGATCCAAAGCCAGTTCGGCCAGAGAGTTAAATCCTTCGACGTCAGTAGGCAACGTGCTATACGCCGGCTTATTGATAGGTATTTGATTGCTCATCAGCTCTCCTTTAGCTACGTCCTGAACGGTATCTCCGACTGCTGCGAGGATGCGGTTGGAACACTGTTGACCACGGCATCCTTCTTATGTTCCCGGCGTCGCAGGCACACCGCTTTTGAGGCTGAGCAGATAGCTGATTAAGGCGGCCAGATCCTTCTCCTCCAGCTGGAACGGCGGCATGACAGAGCCCGGCGAGACGGATTGAGGATTTTGCAAGTGCTGCACATGCCATTGCCGGTCGGGCCGTCGATCGGCCACATAAGAGAGATCGGGGCCGATCTTTCCTCCTTCGCCGTGGATCCTGTGACAGGCGGCACAGTGATGTTGAGCAAAGAGGGTTTGGCCCCGTGCCACGAACGGCTCCCCTTTCGGCATGGCATGAAGATTCCGCAGAGAGATGCCGAGCAACACAAAGACCGCGACCAGAAACAGGGCGCCGGCGCCTAGCGCCATGGGGCGCGAAGCAGGGCGGCGCTCCGGATTACGATCAAGGAACGGCCAGAGCAGCAACCCCAACACGAACAGGGAGGGCAACACCCACGTGGCCAGCGGTTCGAGCGGCCCCCCCATGTATTTCAAGAATTGATAAAAGAAGAGGAAGTACCACTCCGGTATCGGAGTAAAGCTGTGATCGGATGGATCCGCTCGATCGGCCAGAGGAAATTCGATGGTGACTGCCAGTACACAGAGGAGGAGAAAGACCGCGAAGATGACTACCGCATCCATGAAAACCTGGCGCGGATAAAACGGCTCACGACGCTGCTGGGCTCGTGCCTCGCTCCACGGTCCCGCCGGGCCGACCCTCCTGAGGATGAGGAGATGCAGGACAATCCCGCCGATGATGAGGGCGGGAAGGAACAAGACATGCAAAGCAAAGAACCGCGAGAGTGTCAGAGCCCCGAGCGACGCGCCTCCGCGGAGGAGGCGAACCAACAGATCGCCCACGAGCGGCACAGACGCCACCATATTCGTCCCGACCTGGGTGGCCCAATAGGCATTCTGGTCCCACGGCAACAGATATCCAGTAAAGCTAAACCCCATCATCAACAGCAAGAGCGCCACGCCCACGATCCACATGGGCTCGCGAGGTGACTTATAGGCGCCATACAGATACACCTGCAGCAGATGCAGCCCGACCGCGACCATGACCGCAGACGCTCCCCAATGATGCAGCCCCCTGACGAACCAGCCGAACTGCACTTCATGCTGAATGTATTGAACCGTGTCATATGCCGCATCGGGACTCGGAACGTAGTACAGGGCGAGGAACATCCCGGTCAGCGCTTGAAGACAGAACAAGAACAAGGTCGCGGACCCAAAAACGTAGACCCAACTGGCCCCTCCTGGAATGGGTTCATCAAGCAGAGTCCGCGTCAGCGACTGAATCCGCAGGCGGCGATCAAACCAGCTATAGACAGTGGATAACATGTTTTATCTTCCGGCCTTCGGGTGGTGAATGTGGAAGGTTCCGCAGGAGCCAGATCCCTCTCGCCTCCGGTAAGATGGATTCACAGTTCCACCGCATGATCGAGCCCGGATTTAAAATCTTTGTACAGGACCAGCAGCTGCCCGTTTTCGATTTTGATGGGCAACTCATCCAAGGGGCGTGGAGCTGGGCCCGCAAGGACTTTCCCCGTGACGTCGTAGACACTCCCATGGCAGGGACATTGAAATTGTCTCGCGGAAGCGGCCCATCGATACCCACAGCCGAGATGAGGACACATGGGAGAAAAGGCCGTGACCGCTCCGTTCGATTGCTTCACGGCCCAGACCGCCTTCTTCGCAATCGCGGTTCGCCACCCCTCCTTCACGGTCCTGGAAAATTCGAGTTCCTGCGGTTCGTTTGGAACGAGGTCCTCCGCCTTGCCGATCGCGGCCCAAACCTCTTCCCGCCGCTTAAATGCAGGGGAGCCGACATAGCCGAGCAGCGGAATGACGAGGCTGATCCCCATCACGCTGGGAATCACTCGAATCATCCAAATGAAGAAGGTGCGCCGTGGTTCGGCGGGGATGCCTCCCTCGTTGGTTCCAGAAGGTTCACAGGAATGTTCGGAGGATGTCATACGCCTCTACCTTCACCATTGAGATGGTTGCGCTGCGTTGGGCGGCAGAGTCATGCTCGCCGTGCCTCATGTTGAATCTGCCGTTCGGCCTCGAGCCAGTCCTCGAAGTCGTGGCCATGGACGCGACCTCGCTGTTCATAGAGCTCATGGGCCCGTTGAGCGGTCATGGGATGGGCGTCATCCTCGCATCTTCCATCATCCTCGGCAGAAGACGCATGCAGACGATCCAGGCGCTTGAGCGGCTTAACCACTTTCTTCATGTTCCCTCCTCTTTTTCGCACAGAGACATCTCACGGCTGGCACTTCAGCTTGTTTAACGCGTTCAGCGCCGCCACCTTGTAACATTCAGCCAGGGTCGGATAGTTAAAGACCGTGTGAAGAAAATAGTCGAGGCCGCCCTTGAGGGCCAGCACGGCCTGGCCGATATGAATCAGTTCCGCTGCACCGGTACCGATCGCATGGACGCCCAGCACACGTCGATCCTCCCGATGAAACAGCAACTTCACGAGCCCGCTCTCGTCGCCGAGGATCTGGCCTCGGGCAATCTCGCGGTAGCGGGCCACGCCGGTCTCATAGGGAATCTTCTGCTCCGTCAAGACATGTTCCGGCGCACCGACCATCGAAATCTCAGGAATGGCATAGATGCCGATTGGAAAGTGATCGGCCATGGGCTCGGCTTGGACATTGAACATGTGACAGGCCGCTAATCGCCCCTGCTCGGCCGAAGTCGCCGCAAGGCTCGGATACCCGATGACATCGCCTGCGGCAAAAATATGGGGCACGATGGTCTGAAATTGACCGTTCACCTTCAACCGTCCTCGCTCATCTGCGGTAAGACCGGCCGACGGCAGATTCAATTGACCGGTCGCCCCCGCGCGCCCCGCCGAAAAGAGCACCAGATCCGACACGATGCGCTTTCCGGATTCGAGCAGAAGAACTGCCTTTTTCGGTAGACCCTCTATCAAATCGATGCGCTCGACTGCTTCCCCCAATCGGAACGTCACCTGGCTGGCTCGCATTTGGTGCATCAGCTCAGCCACGATTTCTTCGTCCAGAAAATCCAACAGTCGCGTGCGCTTATCGATCAGCGTCACCTCGACGCCCAAGGCCGCGAACATCGAGGCATATTCGATACCGATCACACCGGCACCCACGACCACCATGGTCCTGGGCAGCCGCTTCAACTGTAAGAGATCGTCGCTGGACCACACCACCTCGCCGTCCATCGCGACACCCGGCGGCGGTGCCGGCAGCGTGCCGACGGCAATCAAGATGGCCGCGGCGGTAAGCCTCCGTACTCCGGCTTCGGAGGCCACCACGAGTGTATGCGGATCCGCAAACGACGCCTCGCCCTGCACGAGTTCAATGTCGTTCCGCCTGAGCTGGTGTGTCACCACCTCGACTTCGTGCTGGACCACCTGCTCAACTCGACTGAGGAGTTGGTCCACGGAGGCCCGGGCTGAGAGGTGCTGCGCCGGACTGCGACCGGCGCCATGATTGTGCTCGACGTAGGACAGAACCGCTTGGCGAAAGGTCTTGCTCGGAATGGTGCCCGCTCTCAGACAGAGGCCGCCGACATCCCGTTGTTTTTCCACGACCGCAACATGCTTGCCTAATTTCGCCGCTTGCACGGCCGCCCGCTGGCCGGACGGCCCACTGCCGATGCACACCAAATCGAAGTCATATTTGTCCGGCATGTTCACTGCTTTCTTTCGGGCCGACTGTCGTGTTGAGAAAGGTTTACGTCACTCTTGAGCGATGTCTGTTCTTCTGATCCAAGGAGATCGAGATACGCAGAACTCTTCGGCTCCACTAGAAAGGTTCCGAACGGGCCCATGACCGTCAACTCGTGATCATGGCTGTAAGAATGGAACTGCCAGCCGCCTTCCTGCATCGACGGGTGGATGTACCATTCCAGATCGATGCTCTCGCCCGGCGCGGCCATCGCGTCCGAATTTGTCATGGTGGCACGCACGGCCATGCTCGCATCATCGATATGCAGGCCGACCGCTTCGCCGCGCTCCAACTGGTTCCGGAACGAGATTTTCACGCAATCCCCTTGGTGGCCTCGGATGACTAAGGGTTGAATCCATCGGTCGTGAGGCCTGTTCGTTCCCGCCTCTGGACCATGCGTCTCCATACGACCTGCCCCGCGATTCTTCGCTTCTTCTTCCCGAACCTTGTCGATATTCTCGGTCAGCACGTACATGTACCCGGGAGAGGAAAAGCTCAGCCACCAATGCAGAAAAATCTCCACATTGATGACCGAAATATCGTACTGCCTTACCGCGGCACTGGCCGGACAAGGCGCGGCGAGACTATCGAGCGGGGCGACACTGGTCTGTACCATCCGCACAGCGTCCTCCCGTCTCTCACTCCTCAACGGCTTGTTGCGGTAAAGCCCGCCGGGATGCCGGAGCCGGGAGACCCACTCTATCTGCGCCAGGCCTCGCTGATGCCGGCGCCTGACCAGCGCGACTCGATCCCCTTGCCCATCCCACGCCTGCGCCTCGAAGGAGCCGGGAGCCCAAGTATTTGTCTCTTTCGCGACGTGCGTAACAGATTCGAGGTGCTCCAGCTCACGACCAGCTTCGAAGACATAGTAGCCATATGCTTCTTCGTTTCCTCTGGCCAAGACGACAGTGAAGAGTTCCACAGCCATCCGAATCCGCCCTGCGGCTTGTGACACTTGACCTCCGTGCAACGCACAGTCCAACGCCATTGCTTGTAGATCAACGGCCAGCCGGGAAGGGAGTTTCGATACGAGATGCTGCATCACCCTCGGCAGCACAATGGGAGACGGACTCTTCGATTCCATGGCATAAGCAGCCCGGTCTAAATATCGCGCATCAACTTGTATCTCGTCAGGATCGGAGCTTGACCGGCAATGCCGATACGTTTTCCACAAGTTCTGAAATTCGGCATGGTCAATTAAGCCTGCCGGCCTGTCGAAAGACCAGCTGGACTGACAACCCCCTAATCCCACAGCCAAGAGAAGCAAGAGCCCGCAGGACCTCACCGGCCGAGGTTCCCACGCCAGGCCAGTCCTAACCCTTTGAATCAGTTGACGCCCCGATACATGGCGGCGAAAACTGTTTGACTGATCATCTGGTCGGCAACAAGATAGGTCTACGTTCATCGGTATTCCCCATGCTCTACGAGTGCGATTCGGTTGTGAGAGTCACGCACCACTGCCAACCGATCCATTTTTATATTCGGGGGCAGCACGCCGCCGCTCATCCAGCTCTCCATCGCCATCGATGGATTCAACTACCCCCATCGGCCGTTCCTGCCAGAATGGTTGGGCCAAAAATATTTGGCTGATAGCGCATGTTGTCGATTGGCCAGAATCGTGGGGTCCTCAATGCAGCCGCAGTTAACACATCGGTATCCCTCAGATCGGATACGGCTATTCTCCTGATGGAGATCCATGGAGTCGTCGATGATCAGCAATCCGCCACAGCGTGCGCATAACATTTCGTGTACCTCCGTCGATCGGCGCAGAGCTTCCGTTCCTAGCCCTGATCCTAGCAATCCCTGTACCGTTCGAGGCTGTCACGGTCTCATCGCGGCATTCGCTTGAGTTGCCAACGAATTCCAGCTCGGATTGGTTCGTCCACCTGGACACGGAGGGACGCGGACCGTGAAGGGTCACGGAAAACAGCGACCGGTCGATCGACGGAGGAGGAGAAAACAGAGGGGATTCAGACGCTGCAAAAATAATATACTTACGGACTCTACGCTCACGGGAGATCGCTATGATCGGAGCAATCCGGCTGCTTGGAATCGGAATAGAAAGATTGGCACTCGGGCCTAATTGATCATGGGAATTCAAAATCTTCCGCATGGTGGTACCGCCGGGATTGAATGCCGCCACCCATCGGTCCTGATGCATTCATCAAGTCCTTAGGGACGCAGCTTCGCTGCTTGTGATGCTCCGCCTGTTCGTCGCCCGATCGCGGCGCGACAGAGAACCGGCCAGCCTGATTCAGGCCTACGCTCCGCTCCCGGCATTATGTGAAGGGCTCTAGCGTCCACCTCCGCTTGTTACAGACTCTCCCCTTCGAGTGTCGGTGCCGGATCTGAGTCGCGTGGGGCCTCGGCCAGACTCTGGTCCGAGCAATCCTGATCCTGGCCCGATCGAGGGAGAGAGGGGGGAGGTCGCCGAACCGAGGTCAGGGCTTCGTGGCGGGACGTGAGAGTCCGGCGGTGCAAAGCTGGGGCGGCTGAGAGAACCAGGCGTATGTGCCGCACCGGGCCCGTCGGAAGGCCGGGTTTGCTGTCTGCTCTCCAAGCCACGCGATTGAGCCTGCGCGATCGTCGTCAGTATGATCGACGTAACGAGGATGAGCACAGTCATCAGAACCTGTTTCATGAATGCCCCTTCCGATGGCTTCCATCACGAGATGTCCGGCACTCATGAATGACACCGAAACAAGACCTCACTCGCATACCCGGAAACGTCGCCTGGGTACGCAATGGCAGGGCACCGTCGCTGTTCGACGACTCGATCTGTGCTAGGGGCTGCTGGCTCCCTTTCATGATCTGCATCTGGCTACTCTTTCGAACCGATATGAGCCTGGAATGCCTCGCGCGGGCGCAGCCCGTCTGTGCGCGACAACGCGCCTGTTGTACCGAGCGCCGGATCGGTGGAGTGACGTGGCCCTGGTTCCCCAACGGTGCCTTGAGGACGGGGCTCGGGCCCTCGCATCGCAGGCGCCTCGGCCTGTCCAAGATTCGTGACGAGATTCCTCGTCATGACGTCCTGGGCCATAGCTTCCGCAGTCGAGAGCTCATTGGCATAGATATCCGTCTCATATTCCGCGGTGGACGGTGTCGCCAGCGACGACCACACGGACTGACCGGTCTCGGCGATATGAATATGCGTACTGGTCGACAATCCTGGCCGGATGGGATGGTCCCGAAGCTCGTCGGCCGGCAATGCAATACGGACCGGCACGCGTTCGACGATGTGAATGAAATTCCCTGTGGAATTGTCAGGCGGGAGTAAGGCAAACGGACTCCCACTGCCCGGCACCAAGCCTTCGACCGTCCCGTGAAAGGTTTGCTTCGATCCGTAAAGATTGACATTCACCAACGCCAGCTGGCCCGGCCGCACATGCTCGAGCTCCGTTTCCCGCAGATTCGCCTCGACCCACAGATGATCGAGCGGCACGATAGTCATGAGTGGAGTGCCGGGCTGGACGCGATCCCCGACCTGCCCCTTCCGCTTTGCCACGTAGCCGGACACCGGAGCGCGGATTTGCTGTCGCGCGTACTCCAGGTGCGCTTCGATGAGTTGGTTTTTCGCCAAGTCGATGGCGGGATGCGCCATGACCGTGGTTCCCCCGATCTGCGCATCGAGCGTATCAAGCTCGGCTTGCGTCTCCCGCATCTCCGCTTCCAAGGCAAGCACTTTATCCGCGGTATTCTGCACGATCTGCTTGGAGATCGCTCCACTCGGCGACGCAGCCCGATACCGATCCATGTCGTGTTGCGCGAGGTCCAAGCGGGCGCTCCGCGACGTCAGCTTTTCCACTAACTGCTTCCGCGTCATAAAGAGCGCCGCGATGCGTCGGACTTCTTCTCCCAGATGACCTCGGGCGCGGCCGAGCGCCGCAGAGGCCTGGTGTTCATCGAGACGAACCATGAGGTCGCCGCTGTTCACGAACTGCGTCTCCTCGACCAAGACCTGCGTGATGATGCCGGAGGCTTGGGCTGCGACCGGCACCAGATTGCCGGTCACGTAGGCGTTATCGGTCCGGACCCAAAACCGTTCGTAGGTCCACCAGTAGGCCAGATAGCCGATGGCGGCGATCAGGACCAGCAAGGACACCACGAATAGACGCCGATTTCTGCGCGTGCGAATGACGTTGCGGTGCATTCTCTGCGGGCCCGAAGACGAGGGCGGTGGATCTGGTAGCTCCGATGTCGCGGTGGTGGTCATAAGATTAGCTCGGGTTGTGTGTCGGTCGTTTTTCAAGATCCGGATTGTGAT
>JBDSKU010000006.1:0-2938 GCA_039916745.1 Nitrospiraceae bacterium | reverse complement strand
GAAGGACTGGGTCGTGCAGTGCGGCGCTGCCTTATAGAATTGGTGTTATTGAGGTGGCAGCTGTTTGGTTATCTCTGAGGCCTCTCTCAGTCCTCTGAAGAACGTTCGAATGAGGCTCTGACTTTCCTGCTCGAGGACCCCGCTAAGAACCTCAACTCGATGGTTCAACTTCGGTTCGCTTGTGAAGTCGAACACTGACCCGCAGGCGCCGGCTTTCGGATCTTTTGCCCCAAAGACGACTCGCGGAATTCTTGCCAGGATAATGGCACCGAGACACATCGTGCAGGGCTCGACGGTCACGTAGAGCGTGGTCTCGGTTAATCGCCATGTGCTGAGTGCCGTCGCTGCGGCGCGGATGGCAATGATTTCCGCATGGGCCGTGGGGTCTTGCCAGAGCTCGCGGTAATTGTGCGCCTGGGCCAGGATTTTCCCTTCACGCACCACCACGGCTGCAATCGGCACCTCGCCGATTGCCGACGCGCGGGCAGCTTCCTCCAGTGCGACTCGCATGAAGCCCTGATCCTCTTCATCTGTCGGCACGGTGACGGTTCTCCCGGATGACTGCTCTGTAAGAGCTTCGTTCAGACCGACATCGTAGCATGACCCGTGCAGCAGGAGACAGCGCAGAAAAAGGTCTAGCGATGGAGCGAGAGTTGTTTGCCCGAAGGACTCGATGATTTGGTCCATTCAAACTCATACCGCAACTGCAATGCGACGTACCGTTGCACTAATCCTCCTCGATCCAATGGTAGGTCCCGTTCATGGATCAGGGCAATCTCCATCTCGTGGTAACGAACGGCAAGCCCCATGACTAAGTCGAATTCACTGGGCCGCAGGATATTGGACGCGCTTCGGTCCGTAAAGAAGTTGCCGTCGACGAAGAGGACGACACGATTGCGATAGAGGTCGAGGTCGGCATGTGCCACATATCGGAACAGCGCGCGCCCGCTGTTGTCAGGTCTGGCAAAGTAGAATTGGTTGTGAAAGAGCCATCCACCTCCGGCATAGACCGTCAGGTTCTGATCGGGAAACGCCGAGCGCCACCAGCTGAGGCTGCGGGCGTCGGCCGGTCGGTAGGTGACGAGTGTATCGGCATAGGCCTGTATGATGCCGCTTCGATCCAATGGCGCATCTCGTTCATATTGCAGGCGCCATCCCCAGTTCTGGACGGTGCCGGTGAAGGCATAGACGGAGTCCCATTCCGAGAGACTCACCCAGCCGGCTTGTCGGTCTGAAAAGAAGTTTTGGTCGGTATAGAATTGCAGATATTCTTTCTAGAGATCCGTTTCCAGATGGATCATATGGCGAAGGCCGACCAATCCGCTGTTGTCCGGTCTTGCGGCAAAGCTGGGGTTGCTCATGAAGGCGCCGGACAGGAGATAGCCTCGAACCCAATGCTCTTCGCTGTTGTCATGGGCCCCTTCCATCTCCGGCAAGGGACGTCCATATTTCTCCAGCGCCCAGAGTTCAGGCGGGGACGTCAGGCAGAATCCCCAGAACAGAGCTGCGATGGTCAGAGCATGTAGGGCTCGCAGGATTCCTCTCTGCCGGCTCGATGAGTACGTCGCGTTGGGTGGGCGACCGAGAAGTTGTTGATACGGAAGTTGTAGCGGGCTCGCGGAGAGAGGTCAAGCGTTGAGTGCCGCCTCCGTTAGGATCGGCTTAAGAGGTAGATGGGGCCGGTCGGTTGGGGGCGGCCGCCTGATGGCTCCAGGCTCAGGGCAAATGTTTTCGCATCGGTGAAGTTCGACACCTTCTTCACCAAGAGGTGAGCGGTGTCTCCGTGATCCATATGAAAAGTCCCGATGCTCACGGGCTTGGCCTGAATGGCCCAGAGTTGATAGGTCGTGCCGTTGGGACATTCCGGGAGGTTCACGGAGTAGAGCCAGACCTTTTGGGTTCGAGCGTCGTAGAGGAGGAATCCCGCAGCATGTTTCGCCACGTCCGATCCTGTAAGGGAGACGGCTTTGACGTTGGGGATTCGCAGGAGTGTGGCTAATTCGTCTTGCGGAGTTCCGCCGGTGCGCACGCCGCTTCGCTGGCTGAGTTGCACGCGAGTCTCTTCCAGGTCAGCCTCACGCTGGGCCAGTTGTTCCTTCGCTTCTGCGGCTTCATTCGATCGTTGCTGCAGATCGTTGCGCACTTCGGCGAGTGCTTTTGCTTGTTCGCCGATCTCGCGTTGCAGTTTGGCAAGCGTCGTCGATTTGTCCTGGAGTGAGGATTCGAGCTGTTGAATGTTCGAGGTATCCTCGGAGCGTTGGGTGACCACGTTCCAGGAGAGATAACCGCCGACCGCTACGATGACGAGTGTGGCCAATCCAACTGCCCAGGGGAGGGACCATGAGCGGGCAGGGGCGATGGGAGGGAAGAGGTGATTCACCCATTCGCCAGGCTCCAGACTTGGTCGGGCCGGTTCTTTCTGGGCCGTTTCTTCTGGGATCGGAGCAGGGTTTCGTCCGGCCATGATGGTGGCTTTGAGGGCGCGCGGAGGACTGGTCTGACTGAGCCCGAGTGGAAGAAGCGCAGCGACGGATTGATAGTCCTTGAGCGCCGCGTGGCAGGAGGCGCAGCCGGAGAGCAGGTGGGCTTCCAGCGCCTGTCGTTCGGTTCGGTCCAGTGCCCCTGCGGCGTACAACGGAACCGATGCTTCAAGTTCTTCATGCGTCATTGGAGCTCACCATGGTTCCACCACTGCTGCAGCCCATCCCGGAGTTTGGACATTCCAAGCTTAATCCTGGTCTTGACGGTCCCGAGCGGCTGGTTGAGCCGTGCGGCGATCTCGACATGGGAGAGTCCTTCGTAATAGGCGAGTTCAATCGCTTGTCGCTGCGCCTGGGGCAATCCCGCCATCGCCGCACCGATGCTGATACGGAGTTCCTGATCGGCCTGTGTCTCAAAGGGGTTAGGGCCCAGGTCGGCCACCTGATCAGCAGTTCCG
>JBDSKU010000005.1:0-6201 GCA_039916745.1 Nitrospiraceae bacterium | reverse complement strand
TCCTCACCGATACTCCTATCGCCGTCTCGAGGGAGCGGTGTGGACAGCCTGGGAGAAGGTCGAGTTGGATATCGAGGGCGATCATCTGATTCCAGTGGTGTGGAATCGACGGCTGCATCTGTTCTGGGCATTGTTCACGGAAAAGTCTGATCAACCCACAAAAGCGGAGCGGGAGAGTAACGAGGATCCAAAAAAGCACTGGGAGATTAAATTCGCCTGGAGCGAATACACGCATAAGGGGTGGGCGCCTAAAAAAGTGTCGAAGGATGTTCTGCTTCACCCGAAGGATCCGGATCTGCATGCTCCGCAAGCACCTCAGGATCATTCATTCAAGACACGGATCCAGCAGAGCATCACGGGGCGGCAGTTACGCATCGAATGTTATGGCCCAACCGTTACGTGGGTTTCCTCCCAAACACGTACGACGACAAGTAGCACTGTTACAACCACAACGAATACTCAGTACATCGTCAGTTACTACAAGAGGCCGGACCAGGCCTCGTATTGGTATTGGCTTGCCTTTGAAAAGGAAGAGGGGAAGCCGCTCCAGCTTGCGGAGGTTGACGATATAAAAGTTCTGATGAAGAACCCCACAACCGGAGCATTGTATGAAACCATCACATTGCATAGCAGTGGCCAATACCCGACACCTGGCGGGTTCGTTACGATCACCGAGCCTGTCGACTTCTACCTCCAATCATCCAGTAAACAAGTCGATTTCGTCTCGAATAAAATTGGATTTATAGGAGGGCTGAAGGTCGTCATCCGGTTGAAAGCGTGGGCTCCTTCCACGACGACGACCACGACGACGACGGTAGATCCCCCGACGAAGCAATACAACCCGATGCAAGGCATCGGGGAATTCGCGCTAGATGACTGCCATGGAACTCTCGCCACCGTGCAAGGCCCGTTAACGTTATCTCCGCAGCGGTTGGAGCCGATTCAAGGTACGTATATGCAAGGGATGGCGATGGTCGAAGGGGTGGAGAATGGCTCCAATGCGTTGAGTGCCATGGCGGTGTTAGGGGAGACTCCGGGAGCGTCGTTCAGATTATTGTTGCCCCATCAGGGCTATGTGGCCAAAAAGTTTTCCTTCCCGTTTTTCTTTCAGGATCAGTATCGAACCTATTATGTTCCCCTGCAGACAGTGCCAAGCGGGGGAGTGGGTGGATTCAAGCTGCGTTTTAACACGTTTTTCCATCCCCGGATCTGCGAGTTGACCAAGTCGCTCAAGCGGTATGGGATCGATGGATTGTTGACGTTGGACAATCAACGAGCGACCGATGCGGGCGATGAGTTTAGGCGGTATTTGCCGAATGCCACGCTTGTGGATCTCGATACATCCGACGATGCCATTCCGAAAGAAGATATTGATTTCAGATATGAGGGAGCCTATTCCCAATACAACTGGGAACTGTTCTTCCATACTCCATTCATGGTTGCCACGCAGCTCAGCAGGAACCAGCGTTTTGAGGAAGCGCAGAAGTGGTTTCACTATGTGTTCGACCCGACATCGACGGCCTCTTCTGCTCAGGGGGCTGAGCGATTCTGGAAAGTCTTGCCATTCTTCAATGAGGTTGCAGGTGGCGTCCAGACGCTGGAGCAGTTGCTCGCGGATAGCGCAAAAATGGACCGGCAAGTTGTGGAGTCGGCGAGCAAGCCGTTCAATCCGCACGCCATCGCTCGTATGCGCGTCGTGGCCTATATGAAGTCCGTGGTGATGCACTACATCGACAACTTGCTGGCCTGGGGCGATCAGCTGTTCGGCCGGGACACCATTGAGTCCATCAACGAGGCCACACAACTGTATATCCTGGCGGCAGAGATATTGGGCAAACGCCCGGAGAACGTACCGCCGCGCGTGGCCGCGAAGGTGCAGACCTATAGTACGCTCTACGACAGCAATGGACCGGATAGTCTGTCGAACGCATTAGTGGAAGTGGAGGGGTATATTTTCCCATCGGCTGGGCCGGTATCCGGTGACGGAACCATGCCTGAATTGGCGCCCATGCCCTATTTCTGCACCTCTCCTAACGACAAGTTGCTGGGGTATTGGGATCTCGTGGCCGACCGGCTGTTCAAGATTCGCCATTGCATGAATCTGGAAGGGATGGAGCGGTCCCTGCCCATCTACGAACCGCCGATCGATCCTGCATTGCTGGTGAGGGCTGCTGCAGCCGGGATCGACTTGGCCAGCGCCTTGAGCGATATCAGCGCGGCTGCTCCGCACTATCGGTTTGGGGTCATGCTTTCCAAAGCCACCGAACTCTGCAATGACGTCAAGTCGCTGGGGAGTGCATTGCTTTCAGCGCTCGAGAAACGCGATGGCGAGGCGTTTTCGTTATTGCGTTCAAGCCATGAGATCGACGTGCTCAAGGCGGTACGGGAGATCAGAGAGCAGCAAATTAAAGAGGCCACTACGAACCTCGAAGGATTGAGAGAGTTTCAGACGGTGGTTGCGGCACGGCAACAGTACTACCAGAGTCGGACGTTTATGAATCAACTTGAGCAGGTTCAGATGGCATTGACGAGCGGCAGTCTTGTGCCGATGTCTATACAGTTGAGCGCTGATGTGTTTGCGGGTGTTGCCCATCTGATTCCGAACGCAAAAGCCGGTTCCCCGGTAACCGTCGGAGTCACGTATGGCGGTGGCAACATTGGCAGCGCCGTGCAGGCCTTCGGCAGTGCCGCCGGTGTTGCCGCGTCTATCTTGAACACGATGGGGTCGATGAGTGGAATGTTAGGGAGCTATCAACGCCGTCAGGAAGACTGGACCCACCAGGTGGATCTGGCGACCAAGGAATTGAAACAGGTGGAGAAGCAAATCGCCGGAGCCGAGATTCGCCTGGCTATTGCCGAGCATGAATTACAAAACCATGACCTGCAAACCGAACATTCCCAGGAAGTGGATGCGTTCATGCGCGCGAAGTTCACGAACAGGGAACTCTATAGCTGGATGGTGGGGCAGTTGTCGGCGGTGTATTTCCAGAGCTATCAGCTCGCCTATGATGTCGCCAAACGTGCTGAGCGTGCCTATCGCTTTGAACTTGGATTGCGGGATTCAAACTTTGTCCAGTTCGGCTATTGGGATAGCCTGAAGAAGGGCCTACTGTCAGGCGAACGTCTGCATTTCGACCTTAAGCGCATGGATGTGGCCTATCTGGACCAGAACCGCCGGGAGCATGAGATCGTCAAACACATTTCCTTGGCGACGTTGGACCCGATGGCCTTGGCCCGGCTCAAGGAAGAACAATCGTGTTTCATCAGTCTGCCCGAGGTGTTGTTCGATGTGGACCATCCAGGTCATTACCTGCGGCGTATCAAGTCCGTGAGTGTGACTGTTCCCTGCGTCACCGGGCCCTATATCGGTGTTCATTGCACGTTGACATTGATGAACAGCACGGTGCGCCACAGCAATGTACTGCTCGCGGGACAGTATGAACGCCAGGCCGACGACAGACGGTTCGCAGACAGTATGGGCGCGACACAGTCTATCGTGACAAGCAGTGGGCAGAACGACAGTGGCCTGTTTGAGACCAACTTGCGCGATGAACGTTTCTTGCCTTTCGAAGGGGCTGGAGCCATCAGCGAATGGCGTCTGCAAATCCCGGAAAACTTCCCGCAATTCGACTATGGGACCATCAGTGATGTCGTGCTGCATGTGCGATATACAGCCCGGGACGGCGGAGCGTCTCTCAAGTCACAGGTTGTCTCTGAACTGAATACTGCCGTGAATGCCTTCATACGCTCCGAAGGGGAAAATGGCCTCACGCGCATGTTCAGTCTGAGGCAGGAGTTCCCGACAGAATGGGCCCAGTTCACTCAGTCGGCCGCCGGGGCGCGGAGTGCGAAGTTTTCCATCAGCAAGAATCGCTTTCCGTTCTTTGTGCAGGGGAAGACGTTAACCGTTCGTCAGGTGCATATCTTTGGAGTACCGATAAAGGACAGTAGTCCCCCGCCGGTCACTTTGCCCTCATTGAAGCGCCTAAACAGTCTCGTTCTCACCCACGCAGGTGCTCCGCTTGGAAGCCTTCTGCACGAGACTGTGGGGGACTTGCAGATAGTGATTCAGAGGGAGAATAACACTCAGCCGGAATGGGAGCTGACAGCAACGAATGCCGCAGATCTTGGAAAGATGAAAGACATTGTTGTCGTGTTTGGCTATACGGCCAGTTAGTTGTCAGAGTCGAAGGATATAACTCGATTGGCACGTATGCCGGCATGGCCTTCTTTTAGCATCGGCTGCTGAAACAGACTCCCAGGCTTCGTTCTCGCCTGAACAGGTCCTCAACGTACCCGAGAGGGTACGTCTGCGGCCTTGCTGGATAGTCTATTTGAGCAGCCTGCGAGGGACTGCTCAGAGAATCGAGCGGGGTAGCTGGGACGATCCCTGTGCTCGCGCAACGCGCGGCCTCAGAAGGATGAGGAGGGAGCGGCCTGGTGCCCTCCTTGCTCGCAGAACGCGCACGCTCAGAAGGTGCTCGTTCGATGCGCGCAGTCGAGGGAAGCCTTGGCCGCTCCCTTAAAACGAGGTAGTGAGAATTCAAAGGCTCTTGTTGGACGCGCGCAGTGGGGATCATCTCAGCCGCCCCTTGCTAAGTGATCGTTCGTTGCTGCATTCCCTTTCGGGCTCGTGCCCTGCTGGTGGACCGTTTGCTAGCTGTTGCGAACTCGCAAACCGCAGGTTATTGCTCGCACTCGCTGGCCAGCCAAATATCGTATTCCTGTGCACTCATGCTTTGATCCGCCTGCCTGAATGGGAATACTTCCGCCATAAATAGCTTCTTCGTTGCATCGCTTGGTTCTCCTTGACTCGCCATAAACAGGAGGTAAGCACTTTCGATCCTTGCAGGGTGTAGAACCTCGTCTGTCGAAGTCGTGATCGCGTGAGGCGAGAGGCCCACGGTCTCCGATAAAACCCCGAGCGCCTCAACTTTCAGAGCGACCCGTTGGTCATCCGCTGTCGAGATCGTGGCTTCTGCGCGATCCTGCGAGGCCGATTGTGCCTTCGGCGGGTTAATCCAAACTGCGTGAGGCAGGATGGGTGGCTGGGGTGGCTTCCTCACGAAGCGCTCCGGGTGAGCGGCGTAGGCGGTCATGAGCACCAATTGCCGGACGTCACGCATCGTGTCGGCCCGCCCGTCGTGTACGACGGCCGGCGTCATCAGCCCGATTCCCGAGTGGCGATGCTCGCCGGTGTACCAGGTGAAGAACGTCTGACAAAAGACGCGGGCGTCCGCGAGGCTGCCGAAGCATTCCGGGAAGTCTGGGCGGTATTTCAGTGTTTTGAACTGGGCCTCGGAGAAGGGGTTGTCATCGCGGGTATAGGGTCGACGGTGCGTGTTGGTGACCCCCAGATCGGCGAGCAGCAACGCCACCGGGTGGAGGTCATGGAGGAGCCTCGATCCGCATGCAGGGGCAACTGTCTCGTCCCGATCTGCTGCTTCTCACAGGTGTCTTTGATGAGCCGCTGGGCCAGCACCGCCGACTCCGCCGGGGCGATCATCCAGCCGACCACGTACCGGCTGAAGATATCCAGAATGACATAGAGGTCGCCGTACGACCATTTCACGGGGCCCAAGAGTTTCGTGATATCCCAGGACCATACCTGATTGGGGGCGGTCGCCAGGAGTTCCGGCTTCTGATAGACCGGGTGACGGAGCTGATTCCGGCGCTCCTTGACCTCCGCCCGCTCATCGAGGATGCGGGAGAGGGTTCGGAGGGAACAGTAGTAGCGGCCTTCATCGAGCAGGGTGGCGTAGACCGTGGCCGGGGCTGTGTCGACGAAGCGGTCGGTGTGCGGGGTTGCGAGGCCCCCCCTGCCGCTCCTCGAACGACAAGGCGCGCGGCGGGCTTGGACGCGGTGAGGGCGCCTTCGCGGGCTCCTGCCCGCGATAGAATCCTGAACGGACGATGCCGAGGGCTGCACAGGCTGGGTTGATCCCAATCTCAGTGGACAGTAACCGCGTGGCGACCATCAGGCGCGCCCGCCTTCCTTGGGCGTCTCCAGCGGGATGCCCAGGATCTGTGAGACTTTTTTTGCACGTCGATGATGCGTTCGGCCTGTTTGAGCTGCGTGATCAGCCGGGTGTTCTCCTTGCGGAGGGTCTCATTCTCGGCCCGCAGCGGATGCCGGGCGGATTCTTTTCGGCCTCGCTTCTGGGGCGTCAAGGCCGAGAGCACACCTCCGTGCGTTGGCGT
>JBDSKU010000004.1:0-4657 GCA_039916745.1 Nitrospiraceae bacterium | reverse complement strand
GAATCCGGGAAACCTTCCCTCGTAGCTTTCCCGGCGATCTCGCCTCGCTCCACCTCATCGACATCTATGTCGGTCGAGGCGAAGAGCACCAGGCCGTCCGGCAAATCCAGCAATTCCTCTCAAGCTTCCCGACGCACCCACAGGCGGCCGGCACCTCGGAGCTCCTCGCCACACTCCAAGCCAAACTCATGTCCCATCAGTTCTTCATCGCCGCGGTGTTGCCGCTCTCTGGGAAACTCGCTCCCTTTGCCACCGAAACCCTCAACGGCATCCAACTGGCCATGGAAGCACACAAAGACAAGGCTGGCGTCCCCTCGATTGGTCTCATCGTCAAAGAATTCGAGTCCGACCGTGCCTCGTTTTTGGACGATTTCTCCGAACTGCTGAATAACAATCGCCTCCTCGCCGTCATCGGCCCGCTCTTATCCAAACATTTACCGGTCATGGCTGAACTGGCCGGACGAGCCCACACCCCATTGATCACGCCGACAGCGACCGTCCCCAACGTCAGACGGCTAGGCTCCTATGTATTCAGCACCTCGCTCACATATCAGCTCCAAGCCAAACGCATCGCGGCCTATGCCATCGGGGAACAGGGCTTCCGACGGTTCTGCATCCTGCATCCCGATACAGCCTACGGCCGAGAATTGGCCAGGCTGTTCGCTCAAGAGGTACGCCAGCACGAAGGGGAAGTGATCGCCATCGAATCCTACAAAGAGGGCGAGTCCGACGTGAGTGCGCAGCTCAAGCACATGAAAGCCGAGGATCTCAAACGGTATGGCTTGTCCGTGCCGGTCGATCAGACCAAGCTGACCGGGAAACTGACCAAGATGGACAGGAAGATTCTCTACACACCCGGCTTCGATGCGGTCTTTATTCCGGGCCGCGCCGCCGACGCCGGGCTCATCGCTGCCCAGCTCAATTTCCACGACATGAAAGTGCCATTTTTAGGCACCAATGGATGGAACTCGCCGGACTTCGCCCGCACGGCCGATTCGGCGATCGACGGAGCCGTGTTCGTCGACGGCTTCTTTGTGGACAGCCCCAACTCAGGGGTACAGGATTTTGTCGAACGATACAGGAAACGATTTCAAGCCAGCCCGACCCTCTTCGCCGTACAGGGCTACGATGCCGCGAAACTCGTGATCGACGCCGTCCGAAAAGGCGCGACCTCCGGCGAAGCCGTCCACGACCAGCTGTTGACCCAACCGGACCTCGCCTCCCTCACGGGGCCGGCGGCGTTTGGACCAGATGGGACCCTGAATCGGCCGCTCTTCCTCATGCAAATCAAACGAGGTCGATTCCACCAGGTGAACTGAGAAAGCCGACCCCATGAACTCCCTACCGCACATCCTGCATACGATCTCCTACATGGCGCTCCCACTCCTCTTCGCCATGGTCTTACATGAGTATGCCCATGGATGGGTCGCCTATCGATGCGGAGATTCAACCGCCAAACTCCAAGGCCGGCTCACGATGAACCCGCTGGCACATATCGACCCATTCGGCACCATCATCCTGCCGCTGATCTGCCTGGCCATACCGGGAAGCTTCTTCCTCGGGTGGGCCAAACCGGTCCCCGTCGACCCTCGCTGTATGCATCAACCACGGCGCGACATGGCACTCGTCGCAGCCGCTGGCCCGGCCATGAATCTCGTGCTGGCCATCGGGAGCGCCCTGCTCTTCGCCATCCTCCTGTCGATCGAGCCCACGGTTGGAGCCTACTGGTCCAAATCGGGAGAGACCGGCTCGCCAGACACCTGGCTCGGCAAGCTGCTGCTGCCTATCGCCGTGATGGCGGTCTACTCCGTCTTGATTAACGTGCTCTTGATGCTCTTCAACTTGCTGCCCCTGCCGCCCCTGGATGGCGGAAGGATTCTCACGAGCCTGCTCCCGCCCACTGCGGCGATGGCCCTCATGCGCGTGGAGCCCTATGGCATGTTCATCCTGATGGGATTGATTATCTTGGACCCGCAAGTCCACCTCATCCATACCGTCACCGGCACCTTGACTCACAGTCTGTCCAACACGATCCTCTCCACCGCCATCGGTCTCGGCACAGGAAATACACCATGACGTCACCCAAGAAACGAGTCCTCAGCGGCATGCAGCCGAGCGGGCTGCTCCATCTCGGCAACTATCTCGGCGCGTTGGAGAACTGGAAAGGCCTTCAGGACGACTACCAATGCTATTTCTTCGTCGCGGACTGGCACGCACTCTCGTCGAACTATGCCGACACCAGCCGCATCCGTGAATTCGTCCGGGAGTTATTGATCGACTGGCTGGCCGCGGGCATCGACCCCGCGAAAGCGACGGTCTTCGTGCAATCGCGGATCCCGGAGCATGCCGTCTTGCATCTCTTGCTCTCGATGATGACGCCTGTCTCCTGGCTGGAGCGGAACCCGACCTACAAGGAAAAGCAGGAAGAGATTACAGATCGCGACATGACCACCTACGGATTTCTCGGCTATCCGGTCCTTCAAGCCGCGGACATTCTTCTCTACAAGCCTGATTTCGTGCCGGTGGGGAAAGACCAACTCCCGCATTTGGAGCTCACCAGAGAACTGGCCCGCCGGTTCAACAGCCTCTACAAACCGGTGTTCCCCGAGCCCATGGAACAACTGACCAAGTATCCGAAAGTGCTCGGCACGGACGGCCGAAAGATGAGCAAGAGTTACGGCAACACGATCAACCTCTCCGACGCCGAACCGGTCGTGCGTCAAAAACTCAAGACGATGGTCACCGATCCCGCTCGTGTCCGGCGCCATGATCCTGGGAATCCGGACCTGTGCCCCGTGTACGATTTTCACAAAATATTTTCATTGCCGATGATTCAGGAGCAGATTAATACGGAATGCCGGACCGCCGCCATCGGCTGCATCGACTGCAAGAAGCTTGTGGCGGATCGAGTGGTGGAACGCATGACGCCGATGTGGGACGCACGGGCGGTCCTGAGCAAAGATCCCGCATATCTGAACGACATCGTGACAGAGGGCAGCCGCCGGGCCGGCGAAGTTGCCAAAGCAACCCTCCACGACGTGAACGAAGCGATGAACATTTCAATGGGGTGAACGATGCGGCACGGCAAACGGTGGCACGGTGGGCTCCTCCTCTGCGCCCTCATCGGAGGGCTCTCGGGCTGCGGAAGCTGGATGCATTCCGACAAGCAGTCCGTCACCATTTTTACCAACCCGCCTGAAAGCACGGTCGTCATCGACGACTATCTGCACCTCACCGCCCCTGGCACCGTCACGCTCAGCCGCAAAGGCAACCACCTCGCGCAAGTCGTCAAGGACGGCTATGAACCGACCTCCTTCAAAATCGATCGCACCTGGTCCTGGTGGGTCGTCGGAGACATTTTCGGCTGCTTTATTATTTTTTCACCCATTTGCATCATGAACGACATCGATCAGGGTGGCTATTACACCTTCGAGGACAAAGTGTACTTGACCCTGAATCGAAACCCGTCACCGGACAGTTCACCAACAAGATAACCTCGGGCTGCGAATATCGCACTTTCCTCATGCAGTGACCTTTTGGCCAAAGAAAGACACCTGCTATACTTCGCACACTCAATCAGGTGAGACCTCTCTATGAACCGAGTTCGGCACAATGGACGCGCAGGCGTCTCCAAGCTTCCACAGCTGGCAGCCGCCGATGGATCGATCTACACTCAGACATTTCTTATCCCTGCCACCTACCCGGTCTTCTTTACGAACGATGCCTTCAACCCCTCCAACCCCTGCCTGCTTCAAGCAGTCAATCACGCAGAGCCGGATCGTCGCCACCGCCTCTTTGCCATCGTCGACCAGGGTGTCCTGAAAGCCAGGCCTTCTCTTCCCAAGGATCTCACGGCCTACGTCAAACATCATGACCGTCACATGGAACTGACGGCACTGCCCTATCCCGTGCCCGGAGGAGAACGGTCGAAAAATGCCCCAAACCTTCCAGCCAGGCTGCAGAAAAAACTCTACCAACTCAATATGGATCGGCAGTCAATCGTGCTCATTGTCGGAGGCGGGGCCGTGCTGGATATGGTCGGATACGCGGCTGCGACAACTCACAGAGGCGTCCGGGTCATTCGCCTCCCGACCACCGTCCTCTCTCAGGGAGACGGAGGGCTTGGCGTCAAAAACGGAATCAACGCCTTTGGGGTCAAGAATTTCCTGGGAACCTTTGCCGCACCGTTTGCCATCGTGAACGACGCGCAATTCATCGAATCCCTGCCGGCACGTCACCGAATCTCTGGTATGGCCGAGGCCGTGAAGGTCGCCCTCATCCGCGATGCCGGGTTTTTCGACTGGCTGGAGGCGAGTGCCTCGGCCCTTTCGAACTTCGATCCCAAGGCCCTGTCTTACCTGATCCGGCACTCGGCGGAGATCCATCTTCGTCACATCGCCACCTCGGGAGATCCTTTTGAATCCGGCAGCACCAGACCCCTCGATTTCGGACATTGGGCCGCGCATAAGCTCGAAACGCTCAGTGGATACCGGCTGCATCATGGCGAGGCCGTCGCAATCGGGATGGCGCTCGACTCCCGTTACTCCACCGAGATCGGCCTCTTGAGCGAGCAGGCCTGCGGACGGATTCTCGATCTGCTCGATCGCTTGAGGCTCCCTTCCTGGCATCACACCCTCGACCTCAAGGAGCCCGGCAA
>JBDSKU010000003.1:0-10457 GCA_039916745.1 Nitrospiraceae bacterium | reverse complement strand
GGGCGTGGTGAGAATTCTCTGTGAGAATCCACGTCACAAGCAGCGACAAGGGTAAGGAGCGCCGCAGGAGGACTGAACCTGTCTCCTGCTCGCGTCGCGTAGGCCTTTAGGGCTTTCGCAGGGCGCGCGCAACAGAGCTTGGTCAGGTACTCAGCGACGAAGAGTGGAAAGCAGTAATCGTAAGGGGGACGTATGGCGCGTATAGCCGGAGTAGATTTACCAAAAGACAAGCGGGCGGACATCGGCCTGACCTATGTCTATGGCATCGGGCGGGCGGCCGCAGTCGACATCCTTGGTAAGGCGGGGATCGATGGATCGATTAGGGTTAAGGATCTGAGCGAAGAGCATATCGTCAAGATTCGTGAAATCATTCGGAGAGTTATCAAGTCGAAGGCGACTTGAGGAAAACCTTCTCGATGAACATCAAACGATTGATTGATAGCGGTACATATCGCGGTCTGCGCCATCGCAAAGGATTGCCGGTCCGTGGCCAGCGGACCAAGACGAATGCGCGGACGAGAAAAGGCCGTCGCTCCGGTGTGGGAAGCAAACCGAAACCGCCTACGCGTTAGGCGTAGCGCGTGACCGTTACCTGAGTAGGGAGCCTGTATGAGCGTCAAAAAAGGGAAGAAAAAAGAGCGGCGGATCGTGACGAGCGGAGTGGCCCATGTCCAGGCCTCTTTTAATAACACGATCGTCACCATCACTGACATGAGCGGAAACACCATCGTGTGGGCCAGCTCAGGAAACCAAGGGTTCAAGGGATCGCGCAAGAGTACGCCCTTTGCGGCTCAGCGGGCTGGCGAAGCTGCTGCGCGTAAGGCGATGGAGTGCGGAATGCGGCAAGTGGATGTCTATGTGAATGGACCTGGATCCGGTCGCGAATCGGCCATTCGGTCTATTCAAGCGGCTGGAATGCGGATCAATATGATTCGTGATGTGACCCCAATTCCTCACAATGGATGTCGTCCTCCTAAGCGGCGGCGCGTCTAGCGGGGAATGTCGGGAGAGTCGAATACACGAGAATTGTTGGGCGCACCCATGTGGTGATGTCCGGTAACCGGAGGTAGAGCAGTGGCAAAGTATCGCGGTCCCGTCTGTCGGTTGTGTCGTCGAGAGGGTGAGAAGTTGTTTCTGAAAGGCTCACGCTGTATGACGGAGAAATGCGCTATCGAGCGTCGCGCCTATCCTCCTGGGCAGCATGGGCAAAAGCGTCCGAGGAACTCAGAGTATAGCACCCAGCTCAGAGAAAAACAGAAACTGCGCAGAATTTATGGTCTGATGGAATGCCAATTCCGCGGTGTCTTTGAGAAGGCGGAACGCCAAACTGGTATTACCGGCGAAGTGCTCTTGCGATTGTTGGAATGCCGCTTGGACAATGTGGCCTATCGATTAGGATTTGGCGCCTCGAGAAAAGAAGCCAGACAGCTCGTGAGCCACGGACATTTAACCATGAATGGTCGGAAAATCAATGTGCCAGGCGCTCAGGTAAAGGCTGGCGATATCATCAGCATTCGTGAGCGAAGCCGCACGTTGATCTCGATCCAGGCTGCCTTAGAGGCGGTGGATGGGCGAGGTATTCCAGAGTGGTTAGAGCTAGACAAGACGGCGTTTAAAGGTGTGGTCCGTGCGTTGCCGTCCAAGGATCAGATTCCGCTGCCGGTGAACGAACAGATGGTGGTGGAGTTGTATTCCAGGTAGGTGCGGATTTGTGGACGGGGGTTAGCTCTCTGCGGTGCGCTGGTGCCGTTCAGTGGCTGTCTACTCGATGAGATGAAGGGGGAGTCATGATTAAAGCAATGAAGGACTTTCAAATCCCGATGCGGGTGGAAGTCGACAAAGATACCCAGACCCAAACATTCGGCAGATTTACCACGGAAGCCTATGAGCGTGGGTTTGGCACGACGGTGGGTAATGCCTTGCGGCGTGTGTTGTTATCGTCGCTGACTGGCGCGGCGGTGACCACTGTGAAGATCGAAGGAGTGTTGCACGAGTTCTCCACGATCCCCGGTATTACGGAGGATGTGACCTCTATTATTCTGAACGTCAAAGGGTTGCGACTTGCGGTTCATACCGATAAGCCTAAGACATTGCGTCTCAAGAAGAAGGGCCCCGGAGAAGCCAAGGGGTCCGACATTATTCATGATGCAGACGTGACTATCTTGACGCCGAATCTACATATTGCGACCTTAGACAAGGACGCCTTGTTTGATATGGAAATGACGGTCAAGCATGGCCGTGGCTACGTGCCAGCTGAACGGAACAAGGAAGAGGGATTGCCCATTGGTGTGATCGCCATTGATTCCGTGTTTTCACCCATCAAGCGCGTGAACTTTCATGTAGAGAATGCCCGTGTCGGTCGCATGACCGACTATGATAAGCTGACCTTGGAAATCTGGACGGATGGGACGATCTCGCCCCGCGATGCATTGTCCACGGCAGCCGGCATCATGCGAGATCACGTCGATATCTTTATCAATCCCGATGAACGGGTTGAAGGACGCGCTGATTTAGGGAGCGATGAGGCTCAACGTGAAGTGAACAAGCATCTCTTTCGCAGTGTGAATGAGCTGGAGTTGTCGGTTCGTGCTGCGAATTGCTTGAAGAACGCGAACATCAAGACCATTGCCGATTTAGTCCAGAAGAGCGAAGGGGAGATGTTGCGCACGAAGAATTTCGGCAAGAAATCACTCAATGAAATTAAGGAAATCTTGACGGAAATGGGCCTGGGGCTCGGCGTCAAGCTGGATGCTGTGCAGTCAAATAGTGGTAATCCGAAGAGCGAGTAACGAAACAAGAGGCAACCCGTGCGTCATAGAAAAAATGGCAGACAGCTCGGACGTAAAACGAAACATCGATGGGCCCTATTCCGGAGCCTCGTCACGTCGCTACTCGAACATGAACGTATTGAGACGACCGAGGCGAAGGCGAAGGAAATTCGAGGGTTCACGGACCGGATGATTACCCTTGGTAAGGAAGGGTCATTGCCGGCTCGTCGGCAAGCTCTTGCCTTTATCCGTAGTAAGGATGTCGTCTCAAAATTATTCAGCGATGTTGCGGTTCGATTTAAAGACCGTACCGGCGGCTATACCAGGACGATCAAGACGAGACGGCGTATCGGCGATGCGGCGAAGATGGTTGCTATCGAACTCGTCACACGTCTAGAGGTCTCGACAGTGAAGAGTGAAGTGCCTGCAGCCGCAGCTCCTGCGAGTCCCACTGCCGACTAGGTCTCCGGTCGAGGAGATCTAGTCGCGCGTGCGACGTCGAATTTTCTCCTCACAGTCTCCCCTATACTCCCTCTCTCTCATTTTTACCAAGTGAACTTATGCCGTGGTTCTGGCATGAGTTTACTTGGTTTTTGTCTCATGCTACTATCGTGCCAGTCAAATCTTCGTTAGCTAAGAAAGGAAGCACGTATAAAGTGTGGCAACGTTTGATACGGCGCGGTTTATTAGCGCTGAGCGGGGTGCTGGCCTGTTTTCTGGTCTATCTGCTCATGACGCATTCGACTGCAGTATCTACTCCAACGGCAACGGCGCCTGGCTCCATGGACGCTGCTGATGCGACGATCTCAGATTTTATCTTTACCCAAACAAAAGGCGATGCTGTGCAGTGGCAGGTGCAGGCACACGAGGCTCGACTTTTCGAGCGGGATAGGCGAGCGATGCTTCAGGTCGTTGCTGTCACGCTGTTTGGCCAGCAGGGGAAGGAATTGACGGTGACAGGAGATGAAGGGGTTCTAAATACGGAGACGAAGAATTTTCTCCTCTCTAACCGCTCAGAGCCACTTGTGATTCATACCGAGAGCGGGTATGTGATCTATACAAACCACCTTGCTTGGACAGATCAGACCAGAGAAATACGTACGCATGACTCGGTTCGTATCGTGGGGCATGGCTTAGAGGTAACGGGGCGTGGGTTGATTGGACATTTGGACAGAGAAGAGTTTGAAGTACTTGAGGATGTACATGTGGATTTGGCTCCTGCTTCTTAATTTGTGCCTGGTTGACTTCGCCTCATTGCGAGGATCGGCTGATGCGGCTCTCCCGCAAACCGGTGCCGAGCAAGCGGTCAGCACGACCATTACGGCCAAGAAAATGACCGTGAAAAATCAGGATAGCCAAGCGGTCTTTGAAGGGTCGGTTGTGCTGACCCGTGGGTCGCTGGTCGTCTATTCCGATCGTATGGTGGTGATGTTTCGCGCGCAGGAGGTTCCCTCGAGTGATGACCGAAAGGGGCGTGAGGCTGTGAAGGGCGTTACGCCTTCAAAAGGGCCTGATGCTGTACCGGCGGTGTCGAATCGCTCGGTTAATCAGATTGAGGCGACCGGCCGGGTCAAAATCGAGAAGGATTCAGGGAGTGCGACGTGTGAGAAAGCCATCTATTATCATGATGGGGATAAGATCGTGCTGACAGGCAACCCGGTGGCCTGGGATAAGGGCACGCGAGTCAGTGGTAAACAAATCACGATGTTTTTAACGGAAGATCGGAGTGTGGTGGAGGGCGGGTCGCATGTGCGAATCGAGCCGGATGAGGGAGGCGCGAAGTAATGGAGTTGGCTCAGGGGAATGCGGCATCAGCCAGCTCATCGGTGAGTGGCATGAACATTATGGGCTTGCGCGCAACAGGGCTTGTGAAAAGCTTTCGGGCCCGCAAAGTCGTGAAAGGCGTCTCGATTGAAGTGCTTGCAGGGGAAGTTGTGGGGTTACTCGGTCCTAACGGAGCTGGCAAGACTACCATTTTCGATATGATTGTGGGTTTGGGGCAGCCAGATGAAGGAACGATTTCGCTTGGCGAAGAGGTGATCACGGACCTGCCAATGTACAGACGTGCCAGAAATGGAATTGGGTATCTTCCTCAAGAGTCGTCGGTGTTCCGGCGCTTGTCGGTTGAGGATAATATTCTGGCAATTCTTGAGATGCTGGACTACTCTCGGGCAGAGCGTCGTGAACGGGTCGATGCCCTACTGAAAGAACTGGACCTGATCCATATCAGAACCAGCATGGCTTATGCCTTGTCCGGTGGTGAACGTCGGCGGTTGGAAATAACCAGGGCGCTTGCTACGAACCCGTCATTTATGTTGCTGGACGAGCCCTTTGCAGGGATCGACCCGATTGCCGTGGCGGACATCCAGCAGATTATTACCCGCTTGAAAGAAAAAGGCATCGGTATTTTGATTACCGATCATAATGTCCAAGAGACGCTGTCTATTACTGATAGGGCCTACATCATCAACGAGGGGCTGATCCTCGAGGCCGGGTCTCCAGAGTCTATCGTGAAAAGTGAGAGGGCGCGGGCTATCTATTTAGGCGATCGGTTCAAGTTGTAATGCGTGAGAGTGTGTTTATATGAAGCTCAGGCTCGATCTCAGGCTTAGTCAAAAGCTCATCATGACCCCGCAGTTGCAGCAAGCCATTAAACTGCTGCAACTGTCGCGACTTGAGCTCCAGCAGAGCTTGACTCAACATTTGATGGAAAACCCTCTTTTAGAGGAGCTCCCAACCGAGGCGGATGACAGCGAGGCTGGGAGTGCTGAGGAAAAGACAGAAGATGCGGCGGTGGCAGCAAATAGCGAATCCCCGGATGCGGAGCAGTCGACCGTAGAGGAGCGGGATACGCCAGATGAGGCCTCGGCAGCGGGGTGGGAAGAATACTTTGGAAGTGATCGTAGGATCGGAGGGTCTGAGTCCCAGTCGCCGTCTCAGGATGAGTTTCCATCCTATGAACAAACCATGGCGAAAGCGACTTCCTTGGAGGACCATCTCCTGTGGCAGCTTTCTTTTTCAGGACTGTCGGATCGTGACAAGGCAATCGGACGATCGATCATCGGTAATCTTGACGATGATGGGTACTTGCGTATGTCACTGGACGAAATGATCAACGGGACCGACTTCACTCCCGTCGAAGCGGAATCAGTCCTGAAAGATATTCAGAGTTTCGATCCGACTGGTGTGGCAGCCAGAGATCTGTCGGAATGCCTGCTCTTGCAAATCGGACATTTGGGAAAGAGTCCCATGGGATCGTTGGGGGCTCGGCCTGGCGCACTGAAGGGGTCGATTGTTGAAGCCATTGTCCAGCACCATCTCAAAGACCTGGAGAAAAGGCAGTATGCGAGGATCGCAAAAGCGTTAGACGTCACGGTGGAAGAGGTCTTTCAGGCGACGAAGGTGATCGAAGTGCTCGAGCCGAAGCCGGGGAGACCGTTTATCAATACCCAAAATTATGTGATTGTCCCTGACGTATTCGTCGTCAAAAATGAAGGGGAGTGGGTGGTGGTCCTCAATGATGATGGACTGCCGCGCATGCGGATCAGCCCATACTATAAGCAATTGATGGGGGCGGGTGAGAGTGGATCGGCGGAGACGAAGGCCTATTTGGATGAGAAGTTGCGAGCGGCACAATGGGTCATTCGGAGTATCGAACAGCGGAATAAGACGATTGTGAAGGTCGTATCGAGTATCGTAAAGTTTCAGGAACAATTCTTTGAAAAAGGCGTGCAGCACCTCAAGCCGCTGGTACTCAAGCAGGTGGCTGAGGATATTGGGATGCACGAATCGACGATCAGCCGTGTGACGGCGAACAAATATATGTATTGTCCGCAGGGCATGCTGGAGTTGAAGTTCTTCTTCAATGCGGGCTTGCAGCGAGCGGATCAGCCGTCTGATATGATGTCGTCCGTCACGGTGAGAGAGATGATCAGGGTCATGGTGGCGGAGGAAGATCCAGGTCACCCTCTCAAAGATGAAGAGATCGCGGCCCAGCTGCTCACGAAGCAAGTGGTGATCGCGCGACGGACGGTGGCAAAGTACCGGGCGGAAGAACATATTCCCTCGGCAACCCAGCGTAAGCGGTTTTTTTAGGACTATTTTGTTCAGCCTCAAGCGCGTTCCCACCGCGTATCTGTTATTCCCTCTGATGTGATGGCGGTTTGCGTTCGTATACATCTTTGAGTGCCAGCGATATGGTCGAGGTCAGTGAGTATGAAAGGATACATGCCGATGAAAATTACAGGTCGACATCTCGTGGTGACGGCGGCTCTCAGAGCACATGTAGAAAGCCGGTTTGAGCGGCTGGTGCGATATGACCTGAAGCTGAGCCATCTAGAAGTGATTCTGAGTGTGAGCAAGCTTCAGCATGCAGCGGAGGTGGTCTGTACAGTGCAGAAGCGACGGATTCAGGCAAAAGCCTCGACCTCTGAAATGTATGCAACGATCGATCAACTGGTGGATCGACTGGATGTGCAGCTTCGAAAGCTCAAGGAGCGTCAGGTTGATCATAAGGCACCGATCAAGAAGTCGGCGCGGAAGATTCTGCGGCCAGCTCTGCCTAAGGAGGAGCCGGGGCCTGAAATTAAGGTGGTTCGTCCAGCTCGGATTGTGCTCACATTGAAAGAGGCGACGCGTCGGCTGGATCCGCTGCCTGGCTCGTTGATGGTGTTCACCGAACGATCCTCAGGAAAGCTGCAGATTCTTCAGCGTGTCGATCGCGATCAAGTCGTTCTCATTGATCTTTCGTAAGAGGTAGGTCTGTATGGCCGGACTCAAATTGGTGGTGGTCAGCGGCCTATCTGGTTCAGGGAAGTCGCACGCCCTCAAGTGTTTCGAAGATGTCGGGTACTTTTGCGTCGACAATTTGCCGCCAGCGCTTCTGCCGACGTTTGTCGAGTTGTGCCATCAGCAGGGGGGCGAGATTAAGAATGTCGCGCTTGGTATCGATGTCAGGGAACGCGTATTTTTCTCCGATCTCGTGGGAATTCTTGAGCGAGTCAAGATTCTTGGCCATTCGGTTGAGCTAATGTTTTTTGAGGCGCGCGAAGAAGTACTGGTTCGGCGCTTTTCGGAGTCTCGGCGGCCCCATCCACTCTTGCCGCATCTTCCGGTGTTGGAAGGGGTACGCTTTGAGAAAGAACGACTCGCTGAGCTGCGACGCCATGCTGACCGTATTATTGATACATCCGATTTGACGGTGCATGAATTGCGAGAGTTATTGGCTCGGCGATTTGGGCAGGAGGGGACGCCGCGTCGGCTGACGATCTCACTGGTGACATTCGGTTTTAAGTTCGGTGTGCCGTACGATATCGACCTTTTGTTCGATGTCCGGTTCTTGCGGAATCCGTTCTTTGTTCCTGACCTCAAGCCATTGACCGGAGAAGATCCACGAGTGCGTAATTATGTGCTGACCGATCCGGACGCTGTCGCGTTCATTGGGCAGCTTGAAGGTCTCTTTAAGTTTCTGATCCCCCTTTTCGAGCGAGAGCGTCGCAGCTATGTGAACGTTGGGATTGGCTGCACTGGCGGACGCCATCGGTCTGTGGCCATTGCTGGGCGGCTACAGGAAAGTTTTGCCGCTTTTGGATATCAAGTGACTATTGCCCACCGCGATCTCAATAAGCAGTAACCCTCTCCAGCGCTGTTGCGGTCTCACTTCCGAGCTTCCGGAGGTGCTTTTTCTATCCTCGTGTGTCTAAAAGTCATTTGCTTGACAGGTAGAGCATATGGACTATACTTAGCCTGTGCCTGAAGAGAATCATCAGTAGGTAAGCCCCGTTTGAACATCAGGTGAAGAGATCGTTGCTGCTCGGTACTCCACGTGAAGTCGCGTTAACGTGCGGATGTCATATGTTTGACAGTATCTGTTGCGAGAGAGTCAAGGCATGTGATGTCCGGAGCCATGCTCGAATATGAATGATGGTCGATACAATCCCCACACGGTTATGTGTTCTTCAGGGATGGCCCTATACATTCAGAGGCATCAATGTTGAGTTCATTTACTTCATTTAAAGGTCTTGCTGAAACCGATCTGTTCTCGATGTTCACCCCCAAGCGGCAGCTTGTAGGCCTGGATATTGGGTCGAGCGGTATCAAGCTCGTTCAATTGAAGGAAAGCCGAGGGCGCTTTATTCTCCAGAAGTTCGGGTTTAAACCGCTCGAGCCCGAAGTGATCGTCGATGGCACGGTGATGGACGAGGGGCGGGTGGTGTCGGCAATCAAAGAATTGTTTGAGGAAACGAATGTCAAGGTAAAGCAGGTCGCTGTGTCGATTTCCGGCCATGCCGTCATTATAAAGAAAATCAGTCTTCCGCCCATGCCGGATGAGGAGCTTGAGGGGCAGGTGCGACTCGCGGCGGAGCAGTATATTCCCTTCGATATTAATGAGGTGAACATCGACTTCAGTGTGCTGCCTTCTCCTGAGGCTTCGGGCAATGCACAGGGAGAGATGTCGATCATTCTCGTTGCGGCCAAGAAGGACAAGATCAATGAGCTGACCGAACTCGTCAAGGGGGCCGGGTTGTTTCCGCTTGTTATGGATGTGGATGCCTTTGCGATTGAAAACATGCATGGGCTTAACTATCCCGTCTCGCAGGAGGATACGACGGCGCTCGTGAATATCGGCGCCAGTGTCATGAATATCAATATTGTTCGAGGCGGAACCTCGCTGTTCACACGCGATATTCCCATCGGAGGGAATCGCTATACGGAAGCGATCCAGCGAGAACTAGGCATGTCTTACGAAGAAGCAGAGGAAACGAAAAAAGGCGAGCGCTCAGCTGGGAGCAATCAGGCCGCAGTTACCACGGTTATTGACAGTGTGAATGCTGAGGTTGCGTCTGAGATCGCGCGGACCATCGATTATTTCAAGTCAACCATGGCAGACGCGGATGTTCAGCATGTCCTCTTATGTGGAGGGGGCGCTCAGGTCAAGGGTCTTGTCGTACAGCTGAAAGATCGCATGCAGGCTGATGTCGAGGTGGCCAATCCGTTTAGTGAAATCGATACCTCGGGGAGCGATTTTGATCAGGACGCGTTGGCCGCGCTGGCTCCTCTGGCAGCCGTAGGGGTTGGCTTAGCCCTTAGATCGGTAGGCGATCGATGATTCGCATTAACTTATTGCCGGAGCCGAAAGGGCGTAAGGCCAAGCCGCAGTATGATGTCAGAGCACAGGCGTTGCTGGGTGTGGGATTGGTGCTCATCACATTGGCTGGGTGTTGGTGGTATTCGGCGTCGCTTGACGAAGAAATAAGTGTGCAGCAGACCAAAAAGTCTGACATGGAGAAGCAGGTTGCGCAATTGAAGGAGCAAGTCAAGCAGGTTTCCGACTTTGAGAGCCGGAAGAAGGTGCTGGAAGACAAAAATCATATTATTGACGAGCTGGAGAAGTCGCGCGTTGGCCCTGTCAGGGTGCTCGACCATGTCAGTCAGAGCTTGGAACCGCTTAAGGTTTGGCTGGTAAGAGTCGCGGTCACGGGGAAAGAGATTGATCTTGAGGGCCGTGCAGCGACCAATGACGATGTGGTGGAATTTGTGAATAATCTTCGCCGCACCGACTACTTTGCCAACATCAACCTTCAGGAAAGCCGCGCTGCGGTGGAGAGCCAACTCAATATTTATCAGTTCAAATTGGGGTTCCGGCTTAAAGGTTAAAATCTATGAACCTGCCGTCTATTAATCTCGACG
>JBDSKU010000002.1:0-9372 GCA_039916745.1 Nitrospiraceae bacterium | reverse complement strand
CGTCATCCGAAAACAATTTTATTTCGATCGGCTCTGGAACGGCGGTGAGGTCCCCAATCAGGTCTTCCATCAACTGAGCCATTTCAATTTGGAGACCTGGAATCTGGTGCACGATCCGCTGTCGGACCTCGTCCATGACGTCATGGATGGGCCGACGAGGCAACGGAATGAGGCGCACGAACAGATCGCCGTTGTTTGCCTCTGTTAACCCGCCGCTCAACCTCAGACCGGTGCGGCGGGAGTATGTGTGTACCTCGGGCGTGTCGCGGAGGATCACCTCGACTTGACGCACGAGACGATCCGTCTCGCTGAGCGACGTCCCGGGCGGCGCCAAATAGTCCAGCACAAAGCCGCCTTCATCCATGACGGGCATAAATCCGGAACCAATCTGGCGATAGCCGGCCCATCCGATCGCCAGGAGCGGAACCAGCACGCCGGCCATGAGCCAGGGGGCACTCAGCACGCGCGTCATGAGCGAGGTGTACCCGGTTTGGAATCGAACGGTCCATGTCCCACCCCTGTGTGGCTCAGCATCTTTCTCCCGTAAGAAATGTAACGCGAGCAATGGCACGGCGAGCCAGGCGATGAGAAAGGAAATAACCAGGCTTGCGGCCATCGTGAGCGACAAGGCTTTGAAAAAGGCGCCGGTGACGCCCGATAAAAACGCCAGCGGGACAAAGATAATGATCGTCGTGGCGGAGGAGCCGACGAGCGGCCGCGTGAATTCTTGCGCGGCCGTGAGGACGCGTTCCCGCCAGGGTCCGATCCCGCCCTGCAGCCGACGGATCACATGTTCGATCATGACGATGGCATCATCGATGACCAGACCGACGGCAGCCGCCATGCCTCCCAGTGTCATGATGTTGAAGCTCATATCGAGCACAAACAGCAGCAGAATTGTGACCGCCAGCACGGTGGGGACCGTCAGGGCGGCAATGAGTGTGGCTTTCACATTTCTCAGGAACAGCAAAATGACCAGCGACGCCAAGATGATGCCCAAAATGACGGCATCGCGCACGCTGGAGACTGAGGCGAGAATCAATTGACTCTGATCGTACCAATTGACCACCCGCACCCCGGCGGGGAGCTGCTTCTGTAATTCGGCGAGTGTCTGCACCACGTCACGGGCGATCGTGACGGTATTTCCGCCGGGCTGTTGGTAGACCTGAAATAAGACGGCATCCCGGCCATCCGCCGTGACACGCGTCCATTGCGGCACCGTGCCCAGCGTGATGGTGGCAATGTCCTCGAGGAGGATCATCCCATCCGGCCCGGAACGGATGATCGTCTGTTCAAGTTGAGCGAGATCGTGGAATTGGGTGTTGAGGGTTACCAAATAGAGCTTGAAATGATCTTCCAGTCGCCCAACGGCCGTCACCACATTGCTCGCAGACAGCGTCCTGGCGAGGTCATTGAGCGTCAATCCGAAGGAGTCCAGTTTCACGGGATCGACCATCACCTGATACTCGGCAGCAGCCCCTCCGAGCACGCCGATGCGAGCCACCCCGGCAATGGTGGAGAGCACCGGTCGCACCTGGTACAGGGCCAGGTCGTGCAGTTCGGTCAAGGAATGGCGATCGGAGAGCAGGCTATAGCCCAGAATCGGAAACACCGTCGGATCCATCCTCCGGACTTCGATCACCGTGTTCGGCGGAAGCGAGCCGCGCACCTGATTGATGCCCGATTCAATCTGCAACATCGCAGACACCATGTCCTCGCCCCAGCCGAACGTGATCGAAATCTCGGCACTGCCGCGGCTGGTGGTCGAACGGACATGACGGACACCCGGCACGGCCCGGACGGCCTCTTCGACGAGTCGCGTCACCTCAATGGCCATGCGGTCCACCGGCCGATTGCCGGCCTCAATCCCGATCTGGATCCGGGGAAAGGTCACATGCGGAAAGAGGCTGACCGGCAGGTTGAGACTTGAGGCCAGGCCCGCGAGCCCGAACGCCAGCACGAGAAAGAGGATAGACCGACGATGAGTCTCCACCCAGCGCACGCTGTTCATCGAGGCACGTCCACGTCAACGGCCATACCATCTCGCAATTGATTTTGTCCGACGATGACGATCTGTTGTCCCTCGTGCAGGTCACTGCTGCGCACCTCCACCTGCTCTCGATTCTCCAGCCCCGCCTGGAAGACATGACGTGTGGCGTGTCCGTCATCCACGCTATACAAAACCAATCCTCCCTCCTGTTGGAGGACAGCACTTCGCGGGACCACGAGGCCTTCCTGGGAGGCGATGATGATCTCGCCGCGCACGTACTCATTTAAGAGCAGGCGATCCTGTGGTCCGGGCGCCGCCAGAACCTCCACGAGTCGGGTGGCGAGATTGACCTGTTGCGTCACCACGCGAATGTCCCCTTCCATGGGATGCGTGTCTGTTCCATGGACCGGAAACAACCGGACGCGCTGTCCCTTCTGAAACAATCGCCGGTCTTCCTCCTCCACGCCAAATCGGACCAGGATATGCTGATTGTCGATCATTTCCACCAATGAGCCTCCCGGTGGCACGATCTGTCCTTGGCGAACGTGCACCAGGCTGATGACGCCCCCGGTTGCCGCCCGGAGTATCTGCGCGCGTCCCGCTCCCCGCTTCTCCAGACTGTCGGCCCGGAGCGTCGCCGCATGCAGGTGCTGTTCGGCCTGCAGAAGATCTTGCCTGGTGGCCAGATTCATCTCCAGGCGTTGCTGCATCAACGTGAATTGGTCTTTCGCCGTCTGCTGCTCCTCCCGAGCGCCATCGAGGAGCAGTTTCGTCTCGTGGCTGGGTTCGACTTCAATCAGGGGCGTACCAAGCTCCACCACTCGGCCGGCCGTCACCAATACTCTCTGGACCCGGCATTCATAGGGGACGCTGAGGGTCTGTGACTCATCGGGCGCGGGGAGTGTGGACCCGTACACCGTCAGGGTCTCTTCGATGACACGGCGGCGGAGATCCATGACAGTCACCTTGGCGATGGGCTCGTGTGGCTCGGCCGTCGGTCCCTCATGGGCTGCGGAATCACCATTGTTAATGGGGGTGCCGAATAAGAAAGGCCAATAATTAACACCGATGGCCATCAGTATGCCGACAGCCGCGACCATGAAAGCCCGTTTCCACGAAAGGAATGTCATGGGATGATCTTCTCCTGTATAGGGAGCCGGGAGAGAGTGGGCTGTATGTCCTGGATCCGGTAATAGCCTGTCTCCACCTCCAACATGATGAGCGTGTCAATGAGCTGCTGTTGGTACGTCAGAATTTGGATTTGCTTGGCGGTCAGGTTGATGAGCGCGCTGTAGTAGAGCACGACGGTGGCTTGCCCTTGACGCAGCGCCTCTCGCAGGGTCACGACCAGCTTCTGTAAGATCGGTTTGCCGGCCTGAGCGGTCGCCACCTGATCATTCAGCCAGTGGATTGTGACCAGCAGCCTGGCGATGTCATTGCGTGTTTGAAAGACGCGGTTTGTGTACTCGTCCAACAGTTTTTGCCGCGTCGCCCGCTCGATGGCAATGTTTCCCTGATTGCGGTTGAAGATCGGGAGATCGGCTGAAATTTGAGGCCCTGGCCGGTAAAAATTCCCCAGATCGCGGACATCGTAGAAGCCAATCGAGATATTGGAGAACTGGCTCAGAATCGCCGCGCGCACGGTGGCTTCCTGGCTAGCATAGCCTTGGCGGAGGGCGACCAAATCCAGCCGACGATCTTCTAATCCCTCCAGACACCACTCCAGGGTGTGTGGCACCAGCCGAGCCGGGAGCTCAATCGAGTGCTCAAGCGGGATCGCACGGTCTGGGGGCAGGCCGACGAGTCGATTGAGGGCGAGCTGCTGCTGACGCACCTGCTTCTCCAGTTCGAGCATATTGGTGCGGGCATTGTTATGGGCCGATTCAGCCGCAGACAGCTCCAAGCCGGTGAGGATACCGCGTTGCAGTGCCTGCCTCATTTGCGTGACGTTGCCCGTCAGCAAATCCGAAAGTTCCGTCGCCAGCTGCGCTTGAGACTGAAGCGTCCACAACCGATAGGCCGCCAATTTGGCTGCCTGGGCCACTTGCCATTCCTGCCAGGCGACATCTAGATCTACGGCCACGGCCCGTGCTTCGGCAGCCTCGACCCGCGCGCCACGATTGATGAGCGTCTGCAAGTCCCACAATAAGGTCCCGCCGAATTCCGTGACTGTCCCCACAGGAACCGTGCCGGTCGGGATCGAGAGAAAATAGGTGAGGCGCGGATTCGGTAAGATGCCGGCCTGGAGGACTTGCCCTGCCGCAATGGCTCGTTGATCGCGCACGGCCCGCAATCCAGGATTGGCCAGGACAGCGAGCACCGCGGCTTCGTCTGGTGACAGACCGTCTCGGTCATCGAAGTCGAGGGGTTTGAGAATGGGATGGTGAATCTCCTGTGCAGCGATGCGGATCCGCGTCATGTCGGGCGTCTCTCCTGCCGCATCGGAGGACAGCGGCAGGGCCTGATAGCCAGTGCACGCGGGTAAGACCGCCGAGAGCGCCACGCCAAGAATAACCGGGATGAATGATATCTGCATGGTCGTTCAACCCTACCGCACCCAGTTAACCTCAAGGTGATCCGAACATTACCGTTTAGTTATGTAAGGCTTACGGCTTGCTTGGCAGAGACAATCGAAGGAGAATGCACGGTGCACGATGGCGAGCAACTTAGAATCCGGCGCTACGCATTCCCTGGAGATCGCACGTGAGGGTCCTGATCGTAGACGACGATGTACGCACGGCCTCGTTTATTCTGAAGGGGCTGAGGCAAGCCGGGTTTGTGGTCGATCATGAAGGCGACGGCCAAGACGGGCTGCACAAAGCCTTGGCAGGACCGTACGATGCCGCGGTAATTGACATCATGCTCCCGTCCTTGGACGGTCTGGCACTCGTCCGTGAGCTGCGCCAACGGAGAGTGCGACTTCCCGTCCTGATCTTGAGTGCGAAGGGGTCCGTGCAGGATCGAGTGCAAGGGCTGTCTGACGGGGGTGACGACTACTTGACGAAGCCGTTCGCGTTGTCCGAGCTGCTGGCCCGGCTCCACGCGCTGATCCGACGGGCACAAGGGATTGCTGAACCAGCTCGACTCCTGGTGGGGAACCTGTCGATCGATCTGCTCAGCCGTAAAGTGTTTCGTGGGGAGCGATTCATTGATCTTCAACCTCGAGAATTCGCTCTCCTGGAATATTTGATGCGCAATCAGGGGCGGGTGGTGTCAAAGACCATGATTATGGAGCATGTCTGGAATTATAACTTCGATCCCGAAACCAACATTGTTGAAGCACGAATCTGCCGCTTACGTGAGAAGATTGACCGTGGACCGGATCCCAAACTGATTCAGACGGTGCGTGGCATCGGGTATGTTCTGCGAGAACAGCATGCGTAAGATCTATCGGTCACTGACCTTTCGATTAACGCTCTGGTACGCCGTCATTTTTGCCGTCTCCCTCATGTCGATGCTGCTCGTCGTGTATCTGATGCTTGCCCAGCGGATGGACACACGGATCGATGAATTGCTTCTCTCCGATGCCCTCGAATTCAAACACCTCTACCGGTTATATGGCATGGAAAACATGGAAGCAGAATTCGTCCGGGAAGCCGAGGTGGCTGGGACTGATCAGGTATTCTTTCGTCTCCTCTCGCGCGATGGAAGCCAACTGAGGGCGTCCGACCTCCATGCTTGGAAAGAGGTCCCCGTGACGCAGTCGATACTGGACCACCTCGCCCCGGATCAACCGGCATTCGAGACGATGAGAGTCCCCGGCCAGCCCCATCACGTGCGCGTGGTCTATTTCATCGCGGCAGAAGATCAGAATGTTCTGCAGGTGGGATATTTGCGCCGAGATGATGAGCGCTTCTTGGAGGAGTACCGGCACATATCTGCGGCCGTGATCTTGGCCGGTCTTTTCTTGGCGGCCTCGCTCGGGTGGTTTATGGCCCGGCGTGCGCTGGGAGGAGTGGAACACGTCACAGAAACGGCCATGCAGATTGGAACAGGAGACTTTGCCAGGCGTGTCACTGTGAGTAATCGAGGCGATGAAGTTGATCACCTCGCAGTCACTTTCAACATGATGCTGGATAAAATCCAGTCACTGATTGTGGAATTAAAGCAGGTCACGAGTGATATCGCGCATGATCTGCGAAGCCCGATCACGCGCATCCGTGGCATGGCAGAGACAACCCTCCTCGGCGACACAACCATGCAGGCCTATCAAGAGATGGCGGGTCTCGTTGTGGAAGAAAGCGACCGACTTGGCGCCATCATTAATTCGTTGCTTGAGATTGCGGAGGCGGATGCGGGTGTTGCCCAGCTGACCAAGAGCGATTTCGATATGACCGGAATGGTACAGGATGCGGTCGAACTCTTCCGTCCGGTTGCCGAGGATAGAGGCATTGCGTTTCACCTGAGCGCACCGTCAAATCCGCTCATCTTTATAGGCGATAAGGGAAGACTTCAGCGTGTCGTGGCCAATCTGGTCGATAATGCGATCAAATATACCGGACCCGGCGGACGGGTACTCGTCTCAGTTGAAGACGAACGGTCTCACATAAAGATTTCCGTGGCGGATGATGGCATCGGGATCAAAGAACACGACCTTCTCCGTATCTTTGATCGATTCTATCGTGCTGATCGGAGCCGCTCGACCTGTGGAAATGGACTAGGTCTCAGCCTGGCCCAGGCGTTTGTCAAAGCGCATCGAGGCCACATTGAGGTCGAAAGCGCTCCGGACAAAGGCAGCACATTCCGTATCGTGCTGCCACGCTGATGAGGCCTGTCGCATCCGTCTTCATGCATCCTCAGTCATCCCAAAATGGATTCATGCCGTCATATCCAGGTTAACTTCGCAATACAGTTCTGAAGAGTTGCCGATGCGTAAATACTTGAGACGATACGTAGGAGAAAGGGAGTTGGCGATGGCCCGGTTCGTCAAATTTATATAATGATAAGCAAACATATTCCGCGCAACGTCTGGATCGCTGGATGGGTTAGCTTCTTCATGGATGTTTCCCTAAGCCACTGAGAAAATGAAGCCGGTGCCGGCGATCCGGATTGAACGGACGACCTTCGGTTTACGAATCTGAGTGAGACGCTTTTTAAAAGACTCGGTGTTTCAAATGGTTTCCCCTTTTTTCATTTGAATACTGGAAGTTAGTAACTTTCTAATGGGTCCACTGATCTGAATGGTTCTCGTCTGTGCGGAAGACTTTTAGCACAAATTTAGCGCACGCTCTGACAGTTCCATCCCTTTCCGACTTGTCAGACTGCATATCGCATTACGTTTCCAGTCCAGCTTGCAGTTGTAGATCTCACATGATTCTCTTCAAACCCTTGAAGTCTAATCCATGCCTCAATGAACCCTTCAGCTATATAAATCGCTTCTTCGGCGTCCTTTGGTGCAAGAGCGTCAAATACCGTGATGTCTATCAGACCTTTGATCGTCATGCTCTCAAACTGGAAGGTATGATAGTCGGAGGTGAAATGCATAAGATGATTCCGCTTCCCGATAAGTTCAAGAAATTCTTGCCCAATACCTCCTGATAAATCTAGGCTCTTTTTAAAAAACAATTGCGGCCAACTCTTGATTTTGTGAGTAATCGGTTTCCTTGTACTCAGATCTTTCACAATCTCTCTGGCATGGATGAAATCAGGTTCTTGTTCAACCCACATACGCCCGAAAATGTTTATGTAGGCTTCAACTGCTGCTACTACCATAAGCACTGAGACCGCAGATTTCGAGCGCCTATCCGAATCTGATGCACTGCCGGCCGCCTCTTGAGCGATCTTCCTAGCGATATCAAAGTAACTCCAGACGATATGATTATGTGAAGCCAGTGGACTCATTTGAGTTTCAACCTCATGTAATCTTGGTGAGTCCGGGACGATTATCGACAACCTGTGTCACCCACTCGAACAGCACGCCATGCTCGGCATTTACCTTTTCTTGGAGCTCCGGCGATGGCAACTTCATCTGCGTGATTCGCCTGGCCATTTCCTCAATCGACAACCCCTCAGCCTTCATAGCCATCATAGCGTTCCCGCCCAGGCCCAAAGGCGTAGAGCCCACTCCCTCTTGGAACTGGGCGAGTATTGGGAAAACAACTTTCCAGCCCTGCAGCTGAGAAGAATCCTGACAGACAGAAATCCATACCTTACAGCTGTCCGTGATGAGGTCTTTGGCGTATGGCAACATCGAGACATCATAGATACGTCCAGGCTGAATACCATCGGAAGCAATCAAGTCTGAAAAGGTACATGCAATGTTATTTGCAGCGACAATGACAGCTTCATTCTTATCAGGCTGCTTGGTCTTAAATAGGCCGAACATGATTCTCCCTTTTAACTATTAACCATGGGGGTGCATAGCTCCACTGATTTGAATGATTCTAGTCTGTGCGGACAGCTTTTTAGCACAAATTTAACACACGGTTTTGAGGTTTCTGTCGCTTGAACCTTGCGATGTGAGAGGTGCCCCGGTTGGTTGGACAGCCTATTCTCTTCCTTAAGTGGCGCCTCGCGGGTTTCTGACTACGCGGCGGTGCACCGTGTTGTCAGGTTATCGCAGTGCACCTGGTCTGGCGTCTTGCCGTCAAGCGCCTGGTGTGGTCGCTGCCGGTTGTAGAACGTCAGGTAGCGTTCTAAGCTCTGTTGAGCTGCGCCGACGGTCTCGTAGGCGTGCAGATAGACCTCCTCGTATTTAATGCTTTTCCAGAGTCGTTCCACGAACACGTTGTCCCGCCAACACCCTTTCCCGTCCATGCTGATCTGGATGCCGTGGTGCGTCAGGAGCCCCGTGAACTCCTGGCTGGTGAACTGGCACCCTTGGTCAGTATTGAAGATGGTCGGGGTGCCATACCGGGTGATCGCCTCCTGGACGGCGTCCAGGCAGAAGTCGGTGGTCAGCGTGTTGGACAGCCGCCACGCCAGCACCCGACGACTCGCCCAGTCGAGGACCGCAAACAAATACACAAAGCCCCGCGCCATCGGGATGTAGGTGATATCGGCGGCCCAGACGTGATTGGGACGCGAGATCTCCAGGTCGCGCAGAAGATAGGGGTAGATCCGATGGGCCGGATGCCGGTGGCTGAGATGCGGCTTGCGATACAGGGCCTCAAGACCCATGCGTCGCATCAGCGTGGCCACCTGCCGCCGCCCAATGGCCTGGCCCTCTTGCCGCAAGAGATCGCGCAGCATGCGAGCGCCCGCAAACGGATGGAGCAGGTGGAGTTCGTCCAGCCGCCGCATCAGCGCCAACTTCGTCTCTGACACCGGTGGCGGCTGGTAGTACGCCGTGCCCGGGGAGGGTGGGGACCGCTCGGTGGTCGCCCCCCGCGAGAGCGCGGCCGGACGCGACCGGCTGGCCCGGCTGTGCGCCGAGCTGCTGG
>JBDSKU010000001.1:0-5841 GCA_039916745.1 Nitrospiraceae bacterium | reverse complement strand
ACGGCATCTTGATAATGGCCCAAGAGGCTCTGGTCCTCGGATGACCCAGTCACCTCCCATCACTGAACATCCCAAGGGCGAAGCCTGGCACAACCGGTCAGCCGAGGAGGTGCTGGCTCAGCTCGGTTCTTCAGCAACTGGACTTTCGGCGACGGAAGCAGGCCAGCGCCTCGCGGCGAATGGCCCGAACGAGCTGAAAGAAGGCAAGCGCATCAGCCCGCTGCTGATTTTCCTCGGCCAGTTCAAAAGTCTCATCATCTGGATCCTCATCGCGGCCGGTATCATTTCCGGCCTGCTGGGCGAAGTGGTAGACACCATCGCCATCTTCGCCATCGTCGCCCTCAACGCCGTCATCGGCTTCTATCAGGAGTTCAACGCGGAGCAATCCATCGCGGCGCTCAAAAAGATGACCGCGCCGCAAGCGAAGGTGCGGCGCGACGGGAAAGTTATGGCGATTCCTGCCTTGGGAATCGTCGCCGGCGACATTCTCGCACTGGAAGCCGGCGACCTGGTTGCAGCCGACGCCCGGCTCCTGACGGCAGCCTCACTCACGTGCGTCGAATCCACGCTGACCGGCGAGTCGGAGGCGGTGTCGAAGCAGCCCGCGACGTTGGCACAAGTCGAGATCCCGCTCGGCGACCGCGTGAACATGGTGTTCATGGGCACGAGCGTCGCGGCTGGCACCGGACAGGCCGTCGTCGTGGCCACGGCGATGAAGGCTGAGCTGGGCCGCATCGCTGGACTGATTGAAGAGGCGGGCGCAGATGAGGGTACACCATTGCAGCAAAAGCTCGATGCGTTCGGGCGCATCCTCGTCTGGACAGCGTTAGGCATCGTCGCATTGTTGTTCGTGCTGGGGTGGCTGCGCGGGACGAAGCCATTCGAGTTGTTCATGACCTCGATCAGTCTCGCTGTGGCAGCGGTGCCGGAGAGCCTGCCCGCGGTGGTCACGGTGGCACTATCGATGGGCGTGCTGCGCATGGCGCGCCGCCGAGCACTCGTGCGCAAGCTGGCTGCAGTTGAGACGCTTGGCTCCACCAACGTCATCTGTACGGACAAGACCGGAACCCTCACCGTTGGTCAGATGACCACGCGCGCGCTTTACGTTGCGGGCCAACGCTACGAGGTCACCGGCGAAGGCTCCGGGCCGGAGGGAGAAGTCCGCTTCGAGGGTAAGAAGGCAGAAGCGCAGCATACCGCGCCCCTGCTCGAACTTGCGACCGTCCTCCTCGGCTGCAACAACGCGCACCTCGTCCAGGAAAATGAAACATGGAAAACCGTCGGCGATCCTACCGAAGGCGCCTTGCTCGCTGCCGGTCGCAAAGCCGGCGGCAACCAGGAACGAATCGAGACGGAGTTGCCGAAGCATCACGAGATACCGTTCGACTCCGACCGCAAACGCAGCTCGGTGATTCGCAAAATGCCGGACGGGAAGCTTCGCGCCTTCATCAATGGTGCGCCCGACGTGCTGTTAGAGCGCTGCACAGACATCTACACCGGCACCGGGGTCCGTCCCATGACGGACGAGGATCGCCAGCACATCGTGGCACAGAATACCGCGATGGCGCAGCAAGCCCTGCGCGTGCTCGGCTCGGCCTATCGCGACATGGATAACGCGTCACCCGCCGATCTCACGGCGGATGCCGTGGAGCACGATCTCGTGTTCGTCGGTCTGTCGGGAATGTATGACCCGCCGCGGCAGGAGGCCAAAGAGGCCGTCGAAAAATGCCGCGCCGCCGGTATCCGCGTCGTGATGATCACCGGCGATCATCCCCATACGGCGGCTGCCATCGCTCATGAATTGGGGATTGCGTCAGCCGCCGCCGCCGTCACCGGGGCGGGTTTGGACAAGATGTCTGACGAAGAGTTGCGGCGGCGCTCGCCAGAAATCGCCGTGTATGCCCGCGTCACTGCCGAGCACAAGCTGCGCATTGTTCGCGCCTTGAAAGCCGATGAAGCCGTTGTGGCCATGACCGGCGACGGGGTGAACGACGCGCCCGCGATCAAAGGTGCCGACATCGGGATCGCCATGGGGAACTCAGGTACGGAAGTCACCAAGCAAGCCGCAGACATGATCATCACCGATGATAACTTCGCCACGATCGTCGCGGCCGTCGAAGAGGGCCGCGGTATTTACGACAACATCCGAAAAACGCTCCAATATCTGCTGGCAGGCAACACCGGTGAGCTTCTGCTGATGACGGTTTGCGTCGCGATCGGCCTGCCGACACCGCTCCTGCCGATTCACCTGCTCTGGATTAATCTCGTGACCGATGGCTTGCCCGCGCTCTGCTTGGCCACCGACCCCATCGATCCCGATGTGATGAAACGCCGTCCGCGTGGCCGTTCGGAGAGCATCACTGACCGCGGTTTTCTTCGGACGATGTTCTTCACAGGCTTCCTCACGGCAGGTGTCGCGTTCGCGGTGTACGTCTATGCTTTGAAGGCGGGAACCTCGGAAACAGCCCGCGCTTCTGCCTTCACCGTGCTGGTCTTCGCCGAACTCTTGCGGTCCTTTGGCGCCCGCAGCGAGACCAAGCCGGTCTGGCGCCTATCCCTTTTCACGAACGTCACCCTGCTCTTCGTGGTTGCCACTTCTGTCGGTTTCCAGGTGTGGAGTCACCACAATGCGACTCTGGGCCGCTTCCTGAAGACGTCATTTATGCCGCTCGCCGATTCCTTCCTGCTTCTCGCCCTGGGCGTTATCCCGCTGTTCATTCTGGAGATGGTGAAGGTCGTGCGGCGGCAAGGAAAGACCGAGCCATGACTAAAGTTTCTATTGGTGGTATCGACTGCGAAAAGCGAAGTGTGATCGGGAGGTGATTGAATTGCGAAACATGAACATGACAGCAAAGACAAAGACGTTGAATCCGGAACTGCTGCGCAAGCTGGATGCCTATTGGCGGGCCGCGAATTATCTATCCGTCGGTCAGATCTATCTCTACGATAATCCGCTGCTGAAGAAGCCGCTCACGCTGGCCCATATCAAGCCGCGCTTGCTCGGCCACTGGGGCACCACGCCGGGGCTGAACTTCGTCTATGTCCATCTGAATCGTGTCATTACACAATACGAGCTGAACGTCATGTACATCACCGGGCCGGGCCATGGTGGTCCCGGATTGGTGGCGAACGCCTATCTCGAAGGCACCTATAGCGAGGTCTATCCGAACGTCTCGCAAGATGCAGAGGGCCTGAAGCGGCTGTTCACACAGTTCTCCTTTCCCGGCGGTATCCCGAGTCACGTCTCACCGGAGACGCCGGGATCGATTCACGAGGGCGGCGAGTTGGGGTATTCGCTATCCCATGCGTTCGGTGCGGCGTTCGATAATCCGGACCTGCTCGTCGCCTGTGTCGTGGGCGATGGGGAAGCGGAAACCGGCCCGTTGGCAACCAGTTGGCATTCGAATAAGTTTCTGAACCCCGTGCGAGACGGCGCCGTGCTGCCGATCCTGCATCTGAACGGATACAAGATCGCCGGCCCCACGGTGCTGGCGCGGCTTCCGCATGACGAGTTGGAATCGCTCTTTGTCGGGTATGGCTATCGTCCCTATTTCGTGGAAGGCGATGATCCTGCCACGATGCATCGACAGATGGCCGCCACGCTCGATGTGGCCGTCGCGGACATCAAGAAGATCCAGCGCGTTGCGCGGACGAAGGGATTTACGAAACGGCCCCGCTGGCCCATGATCGTCCTGCGTTCGCCGAAGGGCTGGACCGGGCCGAAGGTTGTGGATGGGAAGCGGACGGAGGGTACATTCCGGTCGCACCAGGTGCCGATGGGCGACATGGCCAAGCCCGGTCACATCAAGATTCTCGAAAAGTGGATGAAGAGTTACAAGCCGGGTGAACTTTTCGATAAGGCCGGCCGGCTCATTCCCGAGTTGGCGGCTCTGGCCCCGACCGGCTCCCTCCGCATGAGCGCCAATCCGCATGCCAATGGCGGCCTCCTGCTGCACGACTTGCGTTTGCCGGATTTCCGCGATTACGCCATGACAGTGCGGAAGCCCGGTGCGGTGGATGGCGAAGCCACGCGTATCCAAGGCGAGTTTATTCGCGACGTGGTGAAAGGTAATGCCCACAACTTCCGTGTCTTTAGCCCGGACGAGACGAACTCGAACCGCTGGGGGGCGGTGTTCGACGTGACGAACCGCTGCTCGACCGCGGAGATCCTGCCTGGCGACGACCATGTGGCGCCGGATGGCCGCGTGATGGAGATGTTGAGCGAGCATCAGTGCGAAGGCTGGCTCGAAGGTTATCTCTTGACGGGCCGCCACGGCATGTTCTCCTGCTATGAAGCCTTTATCCATATTGTCGATTCGATGTTCAACCAGCATGCCAAGTGGCTCAAAATGTCGAATCATATTCCCTGGCGGCGGCCGATTGCGTCGTTGAATTATCTCTTGTCGTCGCATGTATGGCGGCAGGATCACAACGGTTTCAGCCACCAGGACCCGGGGTTCATCGACCATGTGGTGAATAAAAAGGCCGAGGTCATCCGGGTCTATCTTCCGCCGGACGCGAACACCATCTTGTCCGTCACCGATCATTGTCTGCGCAGCCGCAACTACGTGAACGTCATCGTCGCCGGGAAGCAGTCTGCGCCACAGTGGTTGAACATGGACGCCGCGATCAAACATTGCACCGCCGGGCTTGGTATCTGGCCATGGGCCAGCAACGACCGTGGTGGTGAGCCCGACGTCGTCATGGCCTGCTGCGGCGACGTCCCTACGCTGGAAACGCTGGCGGCCGTCGGCCTGCTCAGGACATTGTTTCCTCGCCTGAAAATGAGGGTGGTTAACGTGGTGAACTTGATGAAGCTCCAGCCGCAGCGCGAACATCCGCACGGGTTGAGTGACAAGGAGTTCGACAGCCTGTTCACAACTGACAAGCCGATCATCTTTGCCTTTCATGGCTACCCCTGGCTGATTCACCGGCTGACCTATCGCCGGACGAACCATAAGAATTTGCATGTCCGTGGGTATAAGGAGGAAGGGACGACGACCACGCCCTTCGACATCACGGTCATGAACGATCTCGACCGATTCCACCTGGTCGGCGATGTGATCGATCGTCTCCCTCAGTTGGGTGCCCGTGCGGCCTATGCCAAGCAATGGCTCGGGGAGAAACTCATTGAGCATAAACAATACATCTCTGAACATGGCGATGATCTTCCGGAGATTCGGAATTGGCGATGGCGCGGGAAAGGATGAGCGCGGTGCGCGGTTGTGTAAAGGGCCGGGCAGTGAGAGGGAGATGAAAGATTTATGACGACACCAGGCAAAGCCGACCTCGACGCAACGTACGAGCATCTCATGACCCTCTGGACATCCGGAGTAGGGGACTATCACACAATGCTCTCCGACTACCTCACCGCCAATTCCATTTTTGTCGCGGTGATCGGGCTGATCCTTTCGCGGGAATCACTGGCATTGTCCTTCACGGTGCTGATCGTGCTGCTGTGCATTTTCGGGGTTCTCTTGTGTCTCCAAATGGCAATCGTGCTCGGACGGTTGTCAGGTCAGAACGCATTGTGGGAATGGCGATTGAGGGGAATCGAACAGGATCCTGCATGGCAGAAAGAAAAGCTGATGACGAGTCTCCGCTTACTCCATGAAGTTCGGCAACCGATTGAGGATCGACGGAATGAGCCTCCGGTATTTGAGCCGAACTGGGCCTTCCGGCAGCATCGTCAATGGTGGGCTCATCGCGCCGTCAGTTTCCCCTGGTTTTTCGGCAGCGTGTACGCGTTGTTGCTTGTGTGGAGCCTCACCAAGTTGATGAATGCCTAAGCCATAGCAGGATGCTGAAAAAGTCCGCCAGCGGCGTTCTCGCTTCACGAAG